>NZ_JBHVPN010000003.1:0-89803 GCF_042887255.1 Gottfriedia sp. NPDC057948 | reverse complement strand
GAAGTACAAAAGCAAAAAGCAGAGATATAGTGCCTCATAAAGGGTTCATGAGGAAGTACAAAAGCAAAAAGCAGAGATAGAGTGCCTCATAAAGAGTTCATGAGGAAGTACAAAAGCAAAAAGCAGAGATAGAGTGCCTCATAAAGGGTTCATGAGGATGTAAAAAGGCAAAAAGCTCAGTTTTAGTACCTAATAATGGGTTCATAAGTAAGTAAAATAGCAAAAATGAAATAACCTACTAATAAACGATTCAATCGTAAACTTCCTATTAAATTAAACAATTAATCGGACTAGCTATTGACATAAAAAACAGAATATTCTTATAATTAATTAAAATCTAAAGTAATAAAAAAGAAATTAATAGCATGTTTACCTTTGTCTAGTTTAACTTATTTGAACGATTTACTTTTAATCTACTAAAAAGGGTGTTCAGATGAATCAAGTTAATGAATTAGAAAGCTTTCCGTATCCGTTTAAAGAGGAGATTTATCGTTACTCTAACAATTCTATTCTATTAGATCCACCTGTAAGCATCGAGATTACTCCTAAATATGAGAATGAAATAAAATTAAAAAGAAGCTTGTTATACAATTCACCTAGCCATTGTTATCAGGCAATTCCTTCTAGTTTTGAAGGTCAATGGGAAATTGTAGAATTAGTTTTAGATCATTTAATAAGGTATTATCCAAACTATTTTGAAGTTCATAAGGGGCATGAATATTGGACTATTTATAATAAGCTTTTGATGGAGGAGGAACAATTTAAGTTTGGGGATCGAACTTCCGTCTTAGGAAAGCCTTTGAATTTCATAGGTAGACATGTACAAGAGGATTTAATTTATATGAGTCAGCGAGATGGTGATTTATTTTTAGATGCTGGACATCTCTGTTTTCCTTCTAATTGGTCACTTACTTTTAAACTAGGGATGAGATTTAAAGAGATTCATCAGCCAATCCCTATGTTTAGTGAAAAATCATTGGATGATCGAATTCTTCGTTTCTTAAAAAATATTGAACAAGGAACTCCTTGGACTCGTAAAAATTGGTCATTAATGGCAGGAAAAAGATTAGATACTTCATTAGAAACATTCGATCAATGGGGTAAGGATCGAAAAAAAGTAACAGCTGATAATGTTGGGGAATTTGTTCACTTACGTGTTGAAGTTCAAAAGTTATTTAGGTTGGCTGCTAGTAATGGGCTCCTTTTTACGATTCATACTCACTTTTTACCACTAGAGCAATTTACCTTAAATAAGGAATGGTTAGAGCAATTTTATAAAATTCTATGTGAATTACCGGATTTCATTTTAGATTATAAAGGAATCTCTACATATAAAAAAGAAGTAATAACATATCTAAAAAATAAACTTGATGAAGTTGGGTAGAATGCGATGAATAATTTAATAGTTGAAGAAGCTAGTTTTATAGATGGAAAAAGAAAATATTTAATCTGTTCGAATCATAGAGGGAGGTCGTTAATCCAGCCAATTTTAGAAAAGTTACTTGAGAAAAATTATTCTTTTGATTTTGTTTTCATCGGATTTGATTCGAGTCCGGAACAAATGCAAAATAATCTTAAAACTTGGTTGCAATGTCAGAAAATGGGTAGTTTTTTATATATAGCACTAAGTAAAGAAGAGCTTAAAAATTTAAGACCAATTATAGAAGATGTTGGATTTTTTGAAGATGAAGTACAATATATTGGTTATGGTGAACTGAACTCTAAGGTTTTTTGTTGTCGTTGTCATAGTTTAACTGAATTAAAAAATTTAGAAATTGGTAAAGAAGTTCAGTGTCAAAACTGTCATTTATTACTTTCAGTTTCTGACCATTATTCGGTCCATTATGACGCATATTTAGGTAATATCGCTAAATTGTAGATGGGAGTGAATGGATTGATTGAGAATACAATACTAGTTCGTGTTAATGAAATAAAGCAAATAACACAACAGGTTAAAGAGTTTAGTTTTATTCCAATTGATGAATTTAATCTTCCAACTTTTAGTGGAGGTTCTCATATTAATACATATGTAGCTGCAGAAAATGAGATTATTTGCAGACCCTATTCTTTAGTTCATCATTCACTTATTGATAATACTTATAAAATTGCCATACATTTAAGTTCGGAATCAAGGGGCGGTTCAAAATATTGGCATGAACGAATTAAAGTAGGTGATCGATTACGGATTAGCTATCCAAAAAATCATTTTCCATTAAGTTTAAGAGCGAAACATCATGTGTTTTATGCAGCGGGTATTGGCATAACGCCATTTTTATCAATGATGAAGGAATTAAAAAGTAAAAATAAATCTTTTGAACTTCACTATACTTCGGCAACTAAATCAAGTAGTGCATATGATGACTTTTTAAATGAATATTATAAAGAAGAGACTACTTTTTACTTTACGAAAGAGCTTAATTCTAGCCGATTAAAAGTTGAAACACTTTTAGACCATTCAATCGGAACTCATGTATATTTTTGTGGTCCTAATCGGTTTATTTCTCAATTTAATGAATCGGCTTATGCATTTGGCTATCCGAAATCAAGTGTCCATATTGAAGTTTTTACACCACAATTATTGGCTAACACAAGACCATTTGAGGTAAGACTGGCAAATGGAACTACAAAACAAGTTCCAGTTGATAAAACTTTATTAGATGTTTTACTCGATGAGGGCATAAAAGTACCCTATTCCTGTAGAGTTGGTAGATGTGGAACATGTGAAGTAAATGTAATCGATGGTCAAATTGAACATCACGACTTCTTATTGGATGAGGATCAAAGAAAAAGTAATAATATGATTTTAACCTGTGTCTCAAGGGCAAAATCAAATCAAATAATCCTTGAAATATAGAGTTCAATTTTATGAAAACAGCTAGACTACTTATTTAATTGGTAGACTAGCTGTTTTATTTTAATGCTTTTTTTTTGAGGGCTCTGTCTAAGTGTATCGTTGATTCAAGATACAATTTTAGCGCACATTTTGTTAAATATCACGAATCACAAAAGTGGTTCGTTTCTTATTGAACAAACTGGCAGGATTGTTTCTGATGTGTATTAATGATTAATTAAACAACCACATACTATATATGTAGGTTTTGATTTAGATAATTAAGTAGGAGGGTGACTTCAAAAATAATAAAAATATTCCAGAAGGATATACTATCTTGGTAATGAATTTGCTTTTAAGGAGGAATGTACATGAAAAACCAAACTATCAACTTGCTTCAAATGTCATTTATCTTAATTGGTAGTACTGGACTTATTAACCATGTCATTATCATTCCTATGGTTTTAGACGTTTCGGGCCGTGATTCTTGGATTACCATTTTGCTCTCAAGCGTTTCTTTATTATTCTTGATACCAATTCTCTACTTTATCCAAAAACGTATGAATGGAGAACAGTTGTTTCAATGGCTTAAGGGAAATTTCGGGAGATTTATTACCTATCCATTAATGGCTATGATCCTCCTATACTTATTTTCCTCGGGGGTCGTCCTTTTAAAGGAAACGTTAACCTTTTTATCGTTTTATCTCCCGATGACACCTAGAGTATTATTAGGTGCTACTTTTTCTATTATTTGTTTTTATAATGCAAAGCACGGAATTCAATCCATAGGGTTAACGGCGGGTATCCTTCTCCCAATTGTAATTCTTTTAGGTTTTTTTGTCATGACTGCTAATATTCCGCATAAAGACTACTCTTTTTTAAAACCATATATTGAATACGGTACTTCTCCTGTTTTAAAAGGCATGGTATATCCAATATCAGGATTTATAGAGATTGCTTTTATCCTATTTTTTCATCATCACTTAAATGAAAAAATAAAGGTTACTACTTTGATTTGGATTGGAATCACTTTTGTAATCCTTACTCTTGGACCAACTATCGGGGCCATCACAGAGTTTGGTCCATTCGTGGCTGCTAAGCAACGATACCCAGCCTTTGAAGAATGGAGGCTAGTATCAATTGGTCGTTATATTGAACATCTCGATTTTTTATCAGTTTATCAATGGTTTGTTGGAGCTTTCATCCGTTTGTCTCTTCTTACTTTTTTAGTCTCAGATATTTTTCAAGTTACAAATAAGAAGGTAAATAGTGGATTAAAACTTTTTTTCCTCGGGTGGGTCACTCTGATATCCATTTTGTCCATTAACGATACCTCTTTTTATTTGTTTTTATCCCGTCAATTTTTACCGGGTACTTTTGTATTCATCCTCTTGATTCTTGTACTTTTAGCCATCCTCTCCATGTTTGTGAATAAAGAGAATGGAGGTAACATCAATGAAGCGCAATAATCAACCTGATCAAGATCAGATGAAGGTCAAGTGGGATGAAGTAATTTTAAGGGGTTGGTTTGAAGGAGCGCAAGACGTCATCTTCCAAAAACATCAAATCGATAGTGGCAAACGTTATTTTTCTATTTTATCTGTATATTGTCAAAGTCTCATTGACATAAAAGAATTGAGAAAAACAATAATGCCTCATCTTCATGAAGTGTTGGAAAATGGATTTTCCGGTGATGCAAAGGATTTGGAGTCAAAACTTGATTTCCCTATCACTTTCGTTAAATCGGACTTTTCACAAGAAGACCTTGCCCAAAAAATTTATGAAGGAGAAGTTCTCTTTTTCCTCACTGCGTCTAGGCTGGTTTTTTCCATCAAACTAGCGATGCTACCAGCAAGATCTGTAGAATCACCGAGTACGGAAGTGACACTAAGAGGGGGAAGGGACGGTTTTGTAGAAGAACTTCAAACTAATATTGGGTTAATACGAAAAAGATTGAAAACATGTTCCCTTAGTTATGAAGAATTTGTTATTGGAACTAGAAGTAAAACTAGGGTTGCTGTTCTTTTTTTGAAAGATGTTATTTCACAAGATGTTTTAGAACAAGTACGATCCAAATTAAATAATATTAAAGTCGATGGCATTGTTTCATCTGATCAAATTGAAGAACTTATTACAGACCGGCCTTTCAGTCTCTTCCCTTTATTAGAATATACCGGACGACCTGATTATGCTGTTAATTGCCTACTTTATGGACGTTTCGTTTTATTGGTGGAAGGCTCTCCGACTGCATCCATTGGACCTGTTACTCTTGTGTTTTTCGTGAATAATGCAGAGGACCAGCATTCGTCAGCCCCTTTTGCAAGCTTGGGAAGGGTACTGAGGATTTTCAGCTTAATTGTAGCTGTTTTTCTACCGGGATTTTGGATTGCTTTAGTCGCTTATCATCCGGATCAAATACCCTACACATTGTTGGCAACACTGGCTTTATCAAGAGAGGGAGTTCCATTCCCTACTACATTAGAGGGATTCTTGATGATTTTTTTATTTGAGTTACTGAGAGAGGCAGGTCTTAGAATACCTACTACGGTTGGTCAAACGTTATCAGTAGTAGGTGGGTTAATTATTGGGCAAGCGGCCATTAGTGCAGGATTAGCTTCTCCTGGTATTGTTGTTATGATGGCTATTTCTGTGGTTTCGACGTTTACTTTGATCAACCAGTCACTTTCGGGAACATTAAGTATTCTTCGATACTTTGTCTATCTACTATCAAGCTTACTTGGAATAACAGGGCTAATATTTTCTATTTTTATAATTTGTATTCATCTTGTGAATTTACGCTCTTTCGGGGTACCATTTATGGCCCCCTACTCTCCACTTGTACCAAGTAGTTTGATTCCGGCAACAATCCGAATTCGTTTTAAAAATATGATACTAAGACCGAAAGAGATTCATACGAACGATAGCACGAAACAAAAGGATGAAGAAAAAAGATGAGGAAAAAATTTTTTCTTAAAAAACTTCTTATAGTATTTCCATCTATTTTTCTGTTAACTGGCTGTTGGGACACAAGAGAAGTTGAGCATGTATGGTACATAAACGCCTTAGGAGTTGACTTTAAAAATAATCAATACGTGCTCTATCCCCAATTTATCAATTTTTCCACTTTTGCAAAACAAGAAACCACTATGCGGACACCACAGCCAATTTTTATTGGAAAAGGAACAGGGGAGATTTTAGACCATTCAGCGTTCGACTTTTATAAAACGACTCAACAAAGGGTATCTTGGGAGCACATTAATACAGTCGTATTTTCCGAGAATATATTAAAACATGGAGATATTCGACAAATTGATGAATTCTTTGCTCGTTTCTTCCAGTTTAGGAATACGATGTGGGTATTTGGAACTAAGGATCCTATCGAGGAGGTTTTGGCAACTGGAACCATCTTAAATCTCTCACCCCTTTATACTGTAAGGGATAACCCGAATGAAATGACAAAAAACTATTCTCTTTTTAGTCCTTTGATATTTTACAAATTTCGTGCTTATTTTTATGAGCCTGCGATGACCACACAAATCCCATTCTTATCGATTACAAAAAAATGGAAATCAGACAAAAATGATTTCCCTTTATTAAAATATAACGGATCGGCTTTTATAGCTTCAAAGCGCTACAAAGGGTATTTGTCTGAGAAAGACTTATCAGGATTAATATGGACAGGCAAGAGCTTCACCCGAGCACCGATCTTATTAAAAAAAGATGGGGAGCCCGTTACAGAAATCGTATTGAAAAAACCAAAAATCAAAACAGTAGCCTACATAAAGAATAACAAACCGCATTTTCGAATGGAGATTCGTTTAGAAGGAGATATTTTTCAGGTTGTAAAATATTTACCTATGAAAACCGTAAAACAAATAGCTGAAAAAACATTGAAAAAGGAAGTTGAAAAAACCTACAAAAATGGGATTAATAAAGGAATTGATGTTTATCAGCTTTCACAAATACTTTATCGAAATAAGATAAAAGACTGGAAAAAATTTGAAAAGAACGGAGCAATCTCACTTTCACCGTCTTCCCTAGATGTTGAGGTAAAAGTGCAAATTTTGACAAGCGGACAATGGAAGTCCACCAATTTACAGAAACCATTCTCAAAAGAACCATAATTAGGCTAATTAAATTTTGTTACATTTAGCAGTTTAATGAGAGCATAATCATAAATTTAAACTATCATGAAAGAACGAGTGTAACTTTCATTCGCTGTTGTGAATTAGAGATTCATGGTTGACTAATAGATGCTTTTGGTTAACAACAAGATCGACATAAAAGTCGATTTTTTTATTGAGCTACCATGAAAATTAGTTAGTTCTGATTTAAAAAAATGACAATACTTAAGAAAACCCTGCTCAATCGTTAAAAAAAAGAGGAGAGCTTAACTAAAAAGTGATTACAGTTGACTGGATAAAGTCAGTATCAGTATTGACAAATCCAATTAATTTTCATTCGCTGTGGTTCAGCGCTTGCGCTGCATGGGTGGCTAAATGGCATTTAGTTGCATAAAGAATGTTTGATTTTATTTGAAAATATGTGAATTCCCCCAAATTACAAGTACATATTCAGTTGATATAAATTAATAAATATAAAAAAGGGAGACATAACATCCAATATAATCAGAGAATTGCGAAAGTAAGAAAGTATTTACTGGAAAAGTGAGGGGTTATATAACAATGTTAGGTTATGTAATTCTGGGATTTGTTATTTTTGTGATAGTTATGATTACATATGGTTTTTTTATAGGAAAAAAGTTTGGACCTGACATTCCAAATAAAAGTGATCATCAAACAATGAATGAAGAAATTACGAGACGTATAATTAATAACAACAATAATAATAATATTGGACCTTTTTAAATAAAAAAAGGATTTTCACCACCATTATGCCTCATTCTTTTGTAACTAATGTGCATGTGTTAGTTACAAAAGGTCCAAAAAGGTTGTCTAATTAGGCAGCCTTTTTTGGTTTAAAATGACCATTTAATTTTTAAAAAACTATTATCGAAATATACTTATTAATAAGAGGATTTAAAAAATACGTAATTTTCATAATTTTAGAGGATTTTTGAAAGTGTTTGTCGAAATTTTAATTATTCTTTGCATTTATATTCTTAATGAGAAGAAAAATCGACTTTATTACATAGATAAATTCGATGATCTAATTTATTTTTCCATCTTATTAAATTAAGAGTTAAAGAAAGGAGTGGCTTTATTCATGTCAGAAAATACGAAAACTTCGAACCATAACTTGGAAGAGAATTTATTTGCTGAATTTCCAAAGCCTACTGTACAAGAGTGGAGAGATGTTGTTGAAAAATCCTTAAAAGGAGCCACTATTGAGGAAAAGCTTGTAACAAAAACGTATGAAGAAATAATTTTGAAGCCGATGTATGGGGAAGAGGATATCGCTAACTATCCTTATTTAAACGCACAACCAGGTGAATTTCCCTTCGTTAGAGGAACAAGCGAACAAGGCTATTTAGAAAAACCTTGGGAAATTAGTCAGGAATTAGATTGTTCGTCACCTGTAGAGTTCAACCGTGTTGCTAAACATGATTTAGACAAAGGGCAAACGATGTTAAAGATTCAACTTAACGAATCTTTTGAAACAAATCGTAAAAATAATAATTCAAATAAAGGGTTAATCTTAACATCTATTAATGATTTTAGAATAGCCTTTCAAAATATAAATTTAGAGGAAGTTCCTTTATATATTGAAACAGTTAACGGCGGGCAAGCATTTTTTGGTTCATTTATCGCATATTTGCAACAACAAAATTACGATTTTAATAAAATAAATGGCTTTATTGGAATGGATCCGATCAGTAATTTAGTGAAAGAAGGGACACTTCCGTATTCTCTTGAAAATGCTTACAAAATGATGGCTGAGATCACAAAATGGTCGGTTAGACATACAGCAAATCTAAGAAATATATTAGTGCAGTCACATCCTTATCACGATGCTGGAGGAAATGCAGTGCAAGAATTAGCATTTGCTATTTCAACTGGTTTAGAGTATCTACGCGAAATGGATAACCAACAAATTCCTCTGGATGATGCAGCGACGAAAATACTTTTCTCGTTTTCTGTCGGATCGAACTTCTTTATGGAAATCGCAAAATTAAGAGCAGCTAGAATGATTTGGGCAAGAATGTTGAAAGAATTAGGTGGTAATGAGGCTTCACAAAAAATGCATATTCATTCTCGTACATCTTCTTGGACGAAAACGAGTTATGATCCATATGTAAATATACTTAGAGGAACTGTTGAAGCTTTTGCAGGCGTAATTGGTGGATCTGACTCACTTCATGTTTCACCATTTGATGAATCGATTAAATCATCTGATGAGTTTTCTAGACGTATTGCGAGAAATACACATTTAATTCTTGAAAAAGAATCAAATTTATCAAAAGTCGCTGATCCAGCTGGTGGTTCTTGGTATATTGAATCACTTACTTACTCTTTGGCTGAAAAGGCCTGGGAACTATTCCAAAAGATTGAAGAAAAAGGTGGAATGGTTAAGGCAATACAAGAAGGCTTCCCTCAAGCATTAGTTAGACAGGTTGCAGAAGAAAAATCGAGCAACATAAAAAATAGAAAAGATAAATTTATTGGGACTAATATTTATCCGAATCTGAATGAAAAAGGGTTAGAGAAAAAAGAATTGGATCGTATGGAAGTTCAGGGGATTAAGGAAAACATCGAGGGCAGTTCCGACCATTTCGTATTACAAAGTGGTTGTTCAATTGAACATATTATTGATGCAGCAAATGATGGTGTAACAATATCGAACATTTTAAATGCAATGAATTTAGTAGATTCAGAACTTCCTAGAGTTAATCCATTAAACATACATCGTGGTGCACAACCCTATGAATCATTACGCCAAAATTCTCAAAGCTATAAAAAAAGTACAGGTGAATTTCCAACAGTATTTGTAGCAAATTTTGGACAAGTTGCAGCATATAAACCTCGTACGGACTTTGTTACTGATTTCTTTGAAGTCGGAGGATTTAAGGTGCTTCAAAATAAAGGCTTTTCATCAATTAATGAAATAATTGATTCATTTAAAAAATCAGAATCGAAAATTGCTGTCATTTGTTCAACAGATGATCAATATTCAGAAGTTGTACCTTCTTTAACAAATCAGATTAAAACAATTAATCCGAATGCAAAAGTACTTTTAGCAGGAAAGCCGTCAATAGATGATATGAATTTATATAAAGAAGTTGGAATTGATGATTTCATTCATATCAATGTAAATAATTTTGAGAAGTTGCAAAATCTTCAAATGGATGGAGGGGTTATGAAATGAACAAACTAACAGACTTTACAAAGATGCCATTTAATACAACATTTTCAGCACCAAATACAGCACCTCCTAAACAGATGCAAGTTAATCATGATGATTGGAAAACTTTAGAACAAATAGATGTAAAACCTTTATATGATTCGAATGATCTTAATCAAATGGAACACTTAGGTTACGTTTCTGGAATCGCTCCGTTTTTACGTGGACCGTACCCAGCAATGTATATAAACAAGCCTTGGACAATTCGTCAATACGCCGGCTTTTCAACTGCAGAAGAAAGTAATGCATTTTATCGAAGAAATTTAGCTGCTGGTCAAAAAGGTTTATCTATTGCGTTTGATTTGGCTACTCACCGTGGATATGATTCAGATCATCCTCGTGTTGAAGGGGATGTTGGAAAAGCAGGGGTTGCAATTGATTCAATTCTTGATATGAAAATTTTATTTGACGGTATTCCTTTAGATAAAATGTCAGTTTCAATGACAATGAATGGTGCAGTACTACCTGTTTTAGCATTTTATATTGTTGCTGCTGAGGAACAAGGGGTACACCAATCACAGCTTACAGGAACGATTCAAAACGATATTTTGAAAGAATATATGGTGAGAAATACTTATATTTACCCACCAGAAGCGTCAATGCGTATTATCGCTGATATTTTTTCTTATACTTCACAACATATGCCTAAATTCAACAGTATCAGTATATCTGGTTATCATATGCAAGAAGCAGGTGCAACTGCAGATATCGAGTTAGGCTATACTTTAGCAAATGGTTTGGAATATGTTCGAACAGGTTTAAAAGCAGGTATCGATATTGATTCGTTTGCTCCTCGTTTATCATTCTTCTGGGGAATCGGAATGAACTATTTCATGGAAATCGCAAAAATGAGAGCAGGGCGCATGCTTTGGGCTAAATTGATCAAATCATTTGATCCAAAGAAAGAAAAATCGATGGCGCTTAGAACTCATTCACAAACATCTGGTTGGAGTTTAACAGAACAAGATCCATTTAATAATGTTACTCGTACTTGTATTGAAGCGATGGCTGCTGTGTTAGGACATACTCAATCACTTCATACGAATGCTTTAGATGAAGCAATTGCTTTACCAACGGATTTCTCTGCTCGTATTGCCCGTAATACGCAGCTTTATTTACAAGAAGAAACTGGAATTTGTAATGTAGTGGACCCTTGGGGAGGCTCATATTACGTTGAATCGCTAACAAATGAATTGGTTCAAAAAGCATGGGCACATATTCAAGAGGTTGAATCATTAGGTGGTATGGCAAAAGCGATTGAAACTGGTTTACCAAAGATGAGAATTGAAGAAGCCGCAGCAAGACGTCAAGCTCATATCGATTCAGGTAAAGAAACAATTATTGGCGTTAATAAATACCGACTTGAAAAAGAAGATCCATTAGATGTTTTAGAAGTCGACAATACTGCAGTTCGACAAGCGCAAATTTTGCGATTACAAGAGCTTCGATCATCTAGAGATGAAGCAAAAGTTCAAGCAGCATTAGCCGCAATTACTGAGGCAGCGGAGTCAGGGGAAGGTAATTTGTTAGCGCTTGCAATCGAAGCTGCTAGAGCCCGTGCAACATTAGGTGAAATTTCGGATGCTTATGAAAAAGTAGTAGGCAGACATAAAGCCGTTATTCGTTCAATTATGGGTGTTTATAGTGCGGAATACGGTGAAAAAGATGAAATAGAGATTGTACGTAAAATGGCTGATGATTTTGAAGAGAAAGAAGGTCGTCGTCCACGTATTATGATTGCTAAACTTGGACAAGACGGTCATGATCGTGGAGCGAAAGTAATCGCAACAGCATTTGCTGATTTAGGCTTTGATGTAGATATCGGTCCTTTATTCCAAACACCAGCGGAAACGGCACTTCAAGCAGTTGAAAATGATGTTCATGTGATCGGGATGAGCTCTTTAGCAGGTGGTCATAAAACGCTACTTCCACAATTAATGGAAGAGTTAAAAAAACTAGGTCGACAAGACATTGTTCTTGTAGCTGGAGGGGTAATACCAGCAGGGGACTATGAATTTTTATTGAAGAACGGAGCGGCAGCAATCTTCGGACCAGGTACTGTTATCCCAGTTGCGGCACAAAAGGTTATTGAAGAAATTAATCGCCGACTTGAGGATTCGATTTAAATGGATTACGAAAACAAAAAAAAGAAAAAGCTTTCAGAAGACGACTATGTAAATGGAGTACTTGAAGGCAATCGAACTATTTTAGCCCAAACAATTACCCTTATAGAAAGTAATTCGTCAGCACATATGAATTCTGCACAAAATGTGTTGACAAGGTTACTTCCTCATTCAGGTCGTTCGATTCGGATTGGAATAACTGGGGTTCCAGGTGCCGGTAAAAGTAGTTTAATAGAAAGCTTTGGAACATATTTGTGTGAGCAAGGGCATAAAGTAGCTGTTTTAACAATCGACCCAAGTAGCACAATTACAAAAGGTAGTATTTTAGGAGACAAAACAAGAATGGATTCACTATCAAAGAATCCTAATGCATTTATTAGACCTTCTGCATCAGGTGGTTCTCTTGGTGGGATTGCACGTAAAACAAGAGAATCAATGCTAGTATGCGAAGCAGCAGGCTATGACGTGATTTTAATCGAAACTGTCGGTGTTGGACAAAGTGAAGTACAGGTTCGTTCAATGGTAGATTTTTTTCTTTTAGTCATGTTAACTGGAGCAGGAGACGAGCTACAAGGAATTAAAAAAGGCATCATGGAACTTGCAGATTCAATAGTCATCAATAAAGCCGATGGACAAAACAAATTAAAGGCCAACGCGGCTAAGGCTGAATTTAATCGAATACTTCACCTATTACAACCTTCAACTCCTGGTTGGTCTAGTAAAGCATATACAGCTTCCGCGTTACTTGGTGAAGGTATTGAAGAAATATGGAATGAAATTAATGCTTTCAAAGATCTAACAACTGAGTCTGGCTATTTTTCTTTGCGCCGTCAAAAACAAATGATTGATTGGATGTACAACATGGTTTTTGAACAGTTGAAACTAAGTTTTATGAATCATGAAAGTGTGAAACTAAATTTAAAAACGATTGAAAGCTCAATAGTAAATGGAGAATTAACAGCAACTTCAGCTGCAAACTATTTATTATCCATTTTTGAAGGCAATAGGAAGGAGACATTGTAATGAATGAGACTAGTCCTAAAAAAATTAATCATATTGGAATTGCAGTAAGAGATTTAGAAACTTCTATTCAATTGTATACGAATATACTTGGCTTAAAACTTAAAGGAATTGAAACAGTTGAAAGTGAAAAAGTACGAGTAGCCTTTATCGAAATCGGTGAAGTGAAAATTGAGCTTTTAGAAGCAACCAGTCCAGAAAGCCCAATTGCAAAGTTTATTGAGAAAAAAGGCGAAGGAATTCACCATATTGCATTAGAAACAGAAAACTGTGAGAAACAGCTTGAAATGATGAAAGAACACGGAATAAAACTAATAAATGAAGTTCCAAAAAAGGGTGCACACGATAGCCTAGTTGCTTTTCTTCATCCAAATTCAACGAATAAAGTATTGTTTGAGCTATGCCAACCATCATCTAGTGTTACTAAGAAAGGAAGTTGAATAAAGTTATGACGACAGCGTATGAGAAAATAAATGAATTAATGGATCGAAAGAGAGTCATTGAACTAGGCGGTGGAGACGAACGAATAGATTCACAGCATAATAGAGGGAAATTAACTGCTAGAGAACGAATTAATCTTTTATTAGATGAAGATACTTTTGTCGAATTAAATCCTTTTATTAAACACCGCGCTACGAATTTTGGAATGGATAAAATGGATAGCCCAGGTGAAGGTGTTGTCACAGGTTATGGTAAAGTCCATGGACGTTTAATCTATGTTTTTGCACAAGATTTTACAGTATTTGGCGGAGCATTAGGTGAAATGCATGCTTTAAAAATTGCAAAAGCTATGGATTTAGCTGCAAAAGTAGGTGCTCCGTTTATCGGTTTAAATGATTCTGGTGGTGCTAGAATACAAGAAGGTGTAGTTTCATTAGACGGTTACGGTCATGTATTTTATCGGAATTCAATCTATTCTGGCGTTATACCGCAAATATCTGTCATAATGGGACCATGTGCAGGTGGAGCAGTCTATTCACCAGCAATTACTGATTTTGTTTTTATGGTTGAAAAGACAAGCCAAATGTTTATTACAGGTCCAAAAGTAATTGAAACAATTACTGGAGAAAAAATTACAACAGAAAATCTTGGTGGGGCAAAAGTTCATTCTTCGATTAGCGGAGTAGCTCATTTCACTGAAGAATCAGAACCAGAAATATTAGAACAGGTACGCAGATTAATCAGCTTTTTACCTCAAAATAATAATGAAAAACCAGAAGGAGTTCCATTCTTCGAAAAAGATGATTGGAGAGAAGATCTAATTGACTTAGTTCCAATCGAATCTACGAAAGTTTACGATGTAAGAAAAGTAATTGAGCAAATTCTTGATAATGGAGACTTCATGGAAGTACAATCAAATTTTGCGAAGAACATTGTTATTGGATTTGGTCGAATTGATGGACATAGTGTTGGAATCATAGCAAATCAGCCAAAAGTAATGGCAGGCGGTCTTGACATTAATTCATCTGATAAACTTTCAAGATTTATCCGTTTCTGTGATTCGTTTAATATTCCTTTAATTACATTTGAAGATGTAACAGGATTCTTCCCAGGTGTAAACCAGGAGCATGGTGGAATTATTCGTCACGGAGCTAAAATTTTATATGCCTATTCAGAAGCTACAGTTCCAAAAATTACAGTAATTTTAAGAAAAGCATATGGCGGGGCTTATGTAGCAATGAATTCTAAAGCAATTGGTGCAGATGTAGTATACGCTTGGCCAAATGCAGAAATCGCCGTAATGGGACCAGAAGGAGCAGCAAATATTATCTTTGCAAAAGAAATTAACCAAAGTATCGATCCTATTGCAACTCGCGCTGAAAAAATTTCAGAATATAGAGAAATGTTTGCAAACCCATATGTTGCTGCTTCTCACGGCATGGTCGATGATGTGATTGATCCAAGAGAAACTCGTAAAGTCTTAAAACAATCGTTAGAAATGTTAAGTACAAAAAGTGAAACACGACCTAAGAAGAAACATGGAAATATCCCTCTATAAAAGTTAGGGGATTGTAGTGGAAATCAACTTCACTAAATTACCTATACTTTCAATATAGAGGTAACAAATCCTTAATACAACTAAATGACTAGATATACTTTAAGATTAGTATATCTAGTTTTTTGTTTAGAAAATGTTAAAAATTACATTTTAATAAAACAACCAAACTATTGACAAATAAAAATATTTGTGTTATAATAACATATTTTAGTGTTGACTGGATGAACTGTAATCGGTACGATAGTACTTGGAAATGATTATACAATATAGTTCAGGAGTGATTTTATGCTTGGTAAAAGTAAGATCCAAATGTTAAGCATTACGATGAATTCAAATGGTATGAAAAATACAATTCATCCAACACTAATTTGGGATGAAGAAGATGTGGTATTAATTGATACAGGATATCCAGGACAATTAAACAAGTTTCAAAATTGCTTTGAAGCTGTTGGAGTACCATTTGAAAAACTGAATAAAATACTGATTACTCATCAAGATATAGATCATATTGGAAGTCTTTCTGTGATCGTAGAAGAATCTACTAACAAAATTGAAGTCTATGCGAGTGAAATAGAAAAACCATATATTCAAGGTGAAAAGTTACTGATTAAAATTACACCTGAGAAAATTGCAAAAGCTGTAGCATCCTTACCAGCGGATACAACAGATGAATTTCGAAAAGCATTTAAAAACAGATTAGAAAACCCGCCAAAAGGTACAGTTAACCATATTGTTACCCCTGGAAATGATTTGGAAATTTGTGGTGGTATTACTGTAATTGACACTGCTGGACATACACCAGGACATATAAGCTTTTATCATAAGGAGTCGAAAACATTAGTTGCAGGAGATGCACTAATGATTGAAAACGGGCAATTAAACCCTTCAAACCCACAATTTACATATGATATTGAACAATCGATAACATCTCTTGAGGCTTTATTGTCATTTGAAATTGAAAAAGTGATCTGTTATCATGGTGGATTATTTGAGGGGAATATAAAAGAAAGATTATGTGAAATCATTCGATAAAATTATAAAAAAATCGTTTTTGGAGGCAAAAAAATGAGCATCAAGAATTATCAAGAATTAATAAAAGATCGTGTCTTTTTCGGTGGGGCAGATGACGTTAAAGAGATGATGGAAAACGAAAATGCAGATATTGTTTTTGATCTTAGAGTAAAAAATTATGAGGTTGACCCTCAAATTAACCGTGTACATAGTCCGATTCTTGATGATAAAGAAGAACAAGCAGAAACGCTTAAAAGAGCGATTGATCATGTAGTAGAAGCTTATCAAAATGATCAAAAAGTGTATTTCCATTGTGGTGGCGGTAATACTCGTGCAGGTACAGTGGCAATAGGAGCATTAATTGCACTAAACAAAGCTGAAACAATTGAAGAAGCTGAAGAAATGGCCAGGTCTATACGTCCAACAATTAAATCGAACCCTGATATGAAGGAATCGTTAAAAAAGATATTTCCTAATGCTTAAATAAAAATAAAAATAAAAATAACGCTAATTATACAAATTCGTTTTGTATTATTTAGCGTTATTTATTAAGAAATACCATTTAAATGATCTTTTACACATTTTATAAAATCATTTTTGTCACTTGTATTTTCTTTAGAAATTGGAGATATTACCCAAAAGTCTTGATAAATATAATCTGTTTCTTTAATTGGGATGATTTTTAATTCGCCACTTAATATTTCAGGTAAATATCTTAAAGTTGTATTATGGACAAATGTAAATACGCGTCCTTCCTTAATAATTTCAATAAGTGTCATCGTACGATTTGATTTAAGTACGATTTCATTTTTAAATTTTTTAGCTAATTGCAGAAAATTTTTATTAGAATAAGTATACATTACAACCTTTTGATAAAGTAAATCTTCAGCTGTAACATAATCTAATTCATATAAAGGAGAATTTTTGCCTACTAAAATGCACACATTTCCTTTATTTAAAAATTCGAAATTAATATTATTTTCTTTTTCTAATTCGGCTTTTGAAGATACTACTAACGCTAAGTCATAGTCTTCTTTTGCTATATTGTTAAGAATCTGAGGTGTACCTTGCTCAATTAATTCAATCGTTGCGCCATTGTTATTTTCAGAGTATTTTTTTAACACTTCGTGAATTGTATAAGTAAAAGTAGGTGCACATGCAATTTTCATATGTTTTATTCTAGTTTCCTTAAAATCCGAAAGCTGTTCTTTCAATTCTTTTAAATTATTTAAAATCTCAATTGACCTAGATAATACTAACTCTCCCTCAAATGTTAAGGTAATTCCGCCTCTAGAACGATTAAATATATTTATTTCTAATTCTCTTTCAAGTTGACTAATGGCTTGACTAACGCCAGAAGGAGAAATATGCAGTTTTTTTGCTGCCCTTGAAATCGACTTCTCATTTGCGATACTTACAACATATTCTAGTTGTTCAAAGTTCATATTAACCTCCTAATATAAAAACTAACTTAGCATATCAATAGTTTAATATATTTAAGTGCTTTACATTGTTAAGTATTACTTAACAATAGCTTAACATATATGAAATATAATTTCTTCCGTAAACGATGTAAAATACTATTTAATTCCTTATAATTTTATAGGATTAATAAGGATTAATCTTATAACGTTATGAATTCGTGGATTGTTTCCACCTATTGATTATAAAAAATCTGTAAAAATTTAAACCATCCATTGTAGTACTTTTTAGCCGATCCACTTAAAAAAGAATAAAAAAGGAATAATGATTAGTACATGATACCTAGTGGGTCTGAAAAAACAAAAGAGGATGAATCAGAAGCGGCATGAAATGAAATATCAGTGATTGAATCTAATTACTGTTGAAAGTTGGGAATAAAAATGTTTACTAACCATGAGTTTAATCACCACGAAAATAAAACATTTATTTTTGTTGAAAATACTCTTTTCGTATCCGGAATATGTACAATTTTAGTACATCATAAGCTAGATGCTAGAAAAATAGATTTCCATGAAATAAATTCAAGCAATTTAAATGAATCATTTTTTATTTGTCATGTGAAAAATGAAGAGATGGAAGCAAAATCTCAGCTTTTAAAGTTAATTGATCAGAACATTAATATTGTAATCATTAAAAATAATATAGATTATAATGAAATTGAGAGTTTGATGAAAATTGGGGTAAATGGAATTTGCCTAACTGACATTGATGAACAATATTTACTTCATATTGTAAGACAAGTTCAAAGTAATCAATTCTTCTTAGATTCTCGATTAACAAATTTAATCATTCAAGAAAATACGCGACTGCTTGAGAATGGAAAGAAAAAGAAAGAACTAGATTATGAAGCTATGGATAGTCTTTTAACGAAAAGAGAAATTGAAATTTTACAACTTTTAGCTAAAGGATATTCTAATATTCAAATAGGATCTGAATTATTTATTTCGAGTAAAACTGTTAAAAATCATGTTTCAAATTTAATCCAAAAATTACAGGTATCTGATCGATTAAATGCAGTGATTTTTGCATTAAAAAATAATTGGATTTCGTTTGATTAAAAAAAACAATAATCATATACATTAAAAGATCAGTGTCACGCTGTTGAAAAACACTCTAGTCAATTATAATTATCAAATTTTCGTAAAAGGAGTAGAGTGATGTTGATTTCCATTACAATATGTTCGCTCTAAAATTTAAAAAACAATTACGATCGTTTGTAGGTAAAATTAAAATTATTGAAACACTTTAACATTTAAATCGTTAATAAATATGAAAAAATGAATTTTAACATCAATCCTATTCCACTAAATTTTGTTTTCCCTATAGACTGTGTTATTATTCAAAACTCTGACACTAATCTTTTACATAAAAGGATTAGTGTTTTTATTTAGTTTAAAGCGTTTCATAATGTTTTTAGGAAATAATTCATGTCTTGAGGAAATAATTCCTTTTCGAATTAACTCACCAACAGCATAAGAGCGATTATTGGCATCGAGTTTTTTAATTGCAGATTTTATCTATTGCTTACTGTAAGTTCACTAATATTCATGGAATCTGCCATTTCCTTTGTGCTTTCACTCCAAGCAATTCGTTTCATTACAGAGAGTAGTTTATCATCTATTTTCAGATTATCTTTAAATTCAGTTGAACAAATTTAACCAACATCCTTATGAGGTGTTCATGAGGATGTAAAAAAGGAAAAAGATGTATTATGCTTACTCATGAGAAAGTAAAACGCAAAAAGAAGTAAACATCCTACTCATAAATGGTTAGAGTGGGAGTATAATACAGTCCTCCAATTATTAAAAATCATTTATTGTAATTTGAATTAATCCACAAATTCAGAGTAAAAATAGTATAATGATTTGTATTTAAATTTCATTAGTAGTATAAATATTCAATTTGCTATTTGTTAGAGTTAAAAAGGGGAGAGTTTGAATTTGTCTGCATCAAAAAAATCGATTTTTAAAGGGACTTCATTTACGAATTTTTGGGTCTCACGAATGTTTACTTCAACATCATTTCAGATGATATCGGTAGCAATTGGATGGCAAATGTATGATTTGACACATGACGCGTTTAGTCTAGGGCTTGTAGGTTTAGCACAATTTATTCCAATGGTCTTACTTACTTTAGTAGTTGGTCAAGTTGCTGACAGAGTTGATCGTCGGAAAATTGTTTTCATATGCCAAATGGTAGAAGCTTTAATAGCATGCCTTCTTTTATATGGTAATTTTGCTAATTGGCTTAGCAGAGAGGAAATATTAATTGCTGCTTTTATACTCGGTGCTTGTCGATCATTTGAAGGACCCGCTTCTTCGGCATTATTACCTCAAGTTGTGCCAAAATCTATTTTACAACAAGCTATTTCATGGAGTACATCTGCAGGTCAAACAGCGCAAATACTTGGGCCATCTCTAGGTGGAGTATTATTTTCAGTAGGACCTGCATACGTATATGCAACCTCAGCAATTGCATTATTACTTTCATCAATCTTAACAATTTTTATAAAATTAGATAGTGAATTTATCCGTAAAGCTGAGCCAGTCACTTTACGTACAATGCTTATGGGGTTAGAATTTGTCTATAAGCATCCAATCATTTTAGGAACGATATCACTTGATTTGTTTGCCGTTTTACTTGGTGGAGCTACAGCACTTTTACCAATTTATGCGCAAGATATTTTACATACAGAAGCTTGGGGCTTAGGTTTGATGCGTACTGCACCAGCAGTTGGAGCATTAATAATGTCTCTAATTTTAGCTTATTTCCCACTTAAAAGATCTTTTGGTTCGATATTATTTGCAGCGTTAGGTATTTTTGGATTAGCAACAATGCTATTTGCAATTTCAACAAACTTAGTCATCTCATTAATTGCATTATTTATAATTGGAGCTTCAGATGTGGTCAGTGTAGTAATCCGTTCTTCGCTTGTTCAGCTACAGACACCGGATGATATGAGAGGCAGAGTAAATGCTGTAAATTCGCTATTTATTGGAACTTCAAATCAACTTGGCGAATTTGAATCTGGAACAATGGCTGGATTAATTGGTGCCGTACCAGCTGCATTTATAGGTGGGCTTGGAACGATAGTAGTTGCTGGACTTTGGATGTATTTATTCCCTTCACTTAGAAGAATTAATTCACTTTCTGGAGACAAAACAGAAAAAGCAGGATAATTTGTTAAGGAGGATTTATGGAAAATACTAAAAAAACATTTGAAACGATTGATGAATATATTTCACAATTTCAGCCTGATGTTCAGGAAAAATTACAAGCTTTAAGAAATTTTGTAAAAGAGGTTGTACCAAATGCGGTAGAGAGAATTAGTTATCAAATGCCTACATTTGCGCTAAATAAAAATTTAGTACATTTTGCTGCATTTAAAAATCATATTGGATTTTACCCTGGTGCAAGTGGAATTGCAGCATTTAAAGAAGAATTATCCGTTTATAAAGGCGCTAAGGGTTCCGTACAATTCCCGATAAACGATCCACTTCCATTTGATTTGATAAAAAAGATTGTAAAATATAGAGAACTTGAAGATATTAAAAAAGCTGAAGAAAAATTAAAAATGAAAAAATAAGTTCATAACCTCTGAGGCTAATTTTAGCTTTGGAGGTTTTTTAGTAAAAAGAACTGATCATTTGGTTCAAAATTTTGTATAATATTTTCCAGTATATAAAATACTTTATCCGTTATACTAAACTTGTATTTAATAGGGATAAATAAATAATGAATGATGAAGTTGAATTTTTTTTTAGTAAAGTATGTGAAAATATTCACAATGTGTATTTGGGGGACAGTAGCGATTAGAAGAAAATTATTGATGATTGGAAATGGAATGGCAGGAGTTCATTGTATAGAAGAAATTCTAAAAAGAAATAAAAATTTATTTGAGATCACAATAATTGGAGATACCAGAAAACCACTTAGCTGCTGCAGGATGACCCATATAATCAGTGTATGAGGTTCTTCTAGGAGAACCATAAATTCCGAGAATATGCATTGTAGTCGACATTAAAAACATACGGATAGCCCATGTGAAAATCTGTATAAACGCTAATTTTTGGAGTGATTTTGTAAGTTTTTTTCCTGTTAAATACGGAATAAGCCAAAAGGTTAATCCGAAAAATGTCATTGCAACAGGTGTAGCAACTGTAATATGAAAATGTCCAACAATCCAAAGTGTAAAAGGTTTCTAGTAAAATATCGTATTAAAAAGGGGATATATTAAAGAGAAAAGGAGTATAAAATAGGAGCATTGATGGTTCTTATTTTTTATTTGATGAAATATTTAAAGTTTACGAGGAATCGATTAAAAAAGGTAGAATTAATGATTAAAGTTGAATTGAAAAGTTTGGGGTGAGTTATATGACTAAATCTATCCATTGCGATCGGTGTTTAAAGGAAATAAGGATTAAAGGAGATCTCGTTACTGCTACGATGTTTTTTCAAGTTGTTCCTTATCATGAAGATTGTTATGCAAAAGATTTAAAAGGTGCCAAAACACTTTTGTTAAACAATCAACCAATTAATGGTTTCTCTGGTAACTTTTTAACATTACTAGCAATTGCGGTTTTTATCGCGTCATTTTTTATTGATGATAATTCGATGATCTATTTATCAGTTTTAGCGCTGATCGCAATATTGTATAGACTATACTCATTTTTTATTTTTGAAAGACATTTAGAGAAGTAGAAGGATCGATTGAAGGTGAAAAGGCTAAGCGAGCTATTTCGTGGGAAGTTTTAAAAAATAAATAGTGAAATAAAGGAAAAAACTCTGATAGACAGAGTTTTTTCTTTTTATTTACCAAAATTTCCAGCGAATTGCATTACAACTGCTTTAACTTCTTCAAGTTTATCTGGCTTTAATAAAGTAATCATCTTAGGAACAAATTGTTGAACTTCTTCTAATGAAAAAGTACCTTCATCTTGTTTTCTGAAGTTTTCTAAAAGAATTTCCCTTGCTTCATCTTCTTTACCTTCTTGAACTCTTTGTAAAATGAAATTTAAAAACATTTCTTGACCTTGCTTGTCCATTCTTGTTGCCTCCTATAAATCATTTATACAACCATAAGGTGTTATTTGAATTATAACACCTTATGGTTGTATGTCAATTTTATTTTTCGAATCATTCTTCGTTATTTATTAGCCATATTATAAAAATTTATTATTTAATTTTTGAAGAATAATCATATTATCGGCTTTATGTTATGTAAATCAATTTTAATTGATTGAAAAATGCTATAATTTTTTATGGAAGATGATGGAACCTATTTCAAATAGGAGACTCTTAAAATTATTAATTAATAGAATAGTTTATAAAAAGGTGGTAATCGCAATTAATAAGAAAAAAATAGCAGTATCATTTAGTGGTAAAGATTCAACTTTGGCATTGCATGATCTTATGCATTCTGATGAATTTGAAGTAGTAGTACTAATCGCATCAGTTACTGAACGATTCAATCGTACGAGCATTCATGGAGTTAGGGTTGAATTATTGGAGGCACAAGCAGATTCAATCGGTCTACCATTAAAGAAAATTTGGATTCCGGAAAATTGTTCTAATCAAAAATATCAAGAAATTATGACAAAGGTAAATTTAGAGCTAAAGGAACAAGGGATTGAAAATATTGCATTTGGAGATTTATTTCTTGAAGACATACGAAAGTATCGAGAGGAAATGCTTAAACCATTAGGCATTAATCCAATCTTTCCTTTATGGGGTGAAGGGACGACAAATGTGATTGAACGCTTTATTTCCTTAGGCTATAAAACGATTATTACTTGTGTTGATTTAACTAGAATATCAGAAGAATTTTCTGGTAAAGAAATAGACTATCAATTAATCAACCATCTCCCAAAAGAGGTTGATCCTTGTGGTGAGAATGGAGAATACCATTCATTTGTATTTGATGGTCCTATTTTTAAATATCCTATCCAGTTTGGCATTGGAGAAAAGAAGCTAACTGCTGATGTTTATACAGGAGAAACTAGGTTTTGTTATACAGATTTAGTTTTTGCTTGAAGAATGTTTTACACTTTAGAATTAATAAATATAAGTTTAAAATAGACTGTTAAGTGGAAACAGTCTATTTTATAATAATAAACTATAAATAAAATGAAATTGTTCTATCTTACTGTTTTTTCAAATTTGGTCCCCAAGGTGGTTCTGCACCTGGATTCACCGTAATATTTTGTTTTGTTAATCCGACCTTCTTAGCATAATCATCTAACATTTCAAAAACGGTTAAGCGATGATACGAACCATTGGTAAAACGTGGTTCATTTCTTCTTTTTGGATCCACTTGCAATAGTGACACCGAGTCTTTAGCCATATGATCATTGAATTCATTTATTGGTACACTAAAGTCGATCTGTTCATTATATCCGTTTGCTACAGTAATTATTGTAACCTCCCCCATTTGCTTGTTCGGAAAAAGAGGGTCCTTTTTCACTGATACATTTATTTTTGCAATTCCATTTGAATCTGTTAATTCTGTACCTAAAACTTTACCTAATGAATTGATTACAATAATCCTAGCACCTTTAATAGGTTGACCAGTTTCTCCTGAAGGGTCAGCTGTAGGGCCAACTTGAACTGTAAGTGTTGCAGAAACTTCATTCAACTTTTCTGCTAGCGTTAACTGAGAAGTACTTAAAAAAATGAAAATGCTCAAAATAGTTGTAATATATATTTTTTTCATCTATTCACACCTTGTGTTAATTTTTACTGTTTAGTTTAAGTAAAATTATTTAAATGTATTCTTTTAATAAATCGAAGTTATATAACTATAAAGTTGACATATAAGGAGTTGTGCCAAATGATAACGAACTTATACATAGTCAGACATGCGCATTCAATTTATACTCCTAATGAATTGGGACGACCTTTATCAAAAAGAGGATTTACTGATGCAATTATTGTTACTAAACTACTATTAAAGGAAAAAATCGACTTCGTAATTTCAAGTCCATATAAACGTGCAATTCAAACCGTGGAAGAGATAGCCAAATTATTAAATTTAGAAATTATAATAGAAGAAAATTTTAAAGAGCGACTCCTATCACTAGAGCCTGTTGAGGATTTTGAAAAAGTAATAAGAGAAGTTTGGATGGACTTTAATCAATCGTTGAATAGTGGAGAGTCAAATTATACAGCCCAAAAAAGAGGAATAGAAGTTATTACTAAACTATTAAAAATTTATTCCGGTAAAAATATTGTTATTGGTACGCATGGTAATTTGATGGTACTAATTATGAACTATTTTGATCAAAAATATGATTTCAATTTTTGGAATGAACTTGCTATGCCGGATATTTATAAATTAACCTTTGAAGGCGAATCATTAGTTGAAGTAAAAAGAATATGGAATTAATGTTAGTCTAATACATGATTAGTGATAACTGATTGTAAAAAACGAAAGAAGTAGCTTATACTCGATATTTCTATTTAGTATTCTTCTAAATATTGCTGTAATTGAATAGGGTGAAAGATATCTATCATTCTTTATTTTTCAGGAAATTAAAGAATCGTAGAATGAGAGATGATATAATATTTCTAAGTTATTTCCACTAAATGGTTATTGGACGTGACTTTATTAAAAAGCAGTTTTAGAAAAACACAAGTGAGGATCACGCATGTTAGAATTCAATGGAAAACACAATAATGGAAAAATACTACTTGATTATGTTGATACAAATGTCATTACACGATTAAAAACAATTTTGGATACTGAATGCTTTGCAAATTCAAACATTGTTGTCATGCCAGATTGTCATATATCTAGTGGAGGCGTCATGGTAGGTTTTACGATGACCTTGAATGATTTTATTATTCCTTCGATCGTCGGTGTAGATATTGGATGTGGAGTTAGTGCATACCATCTAGGGCGTATGAAATCAATAAAGAGTGAAAAACTTGATAAGTTCATCCGAAAAAATATCCCGATAGGTTCAAATATTCATGAGGAACCGGTGATTGAACCGGTAGAAATTGCAGAAGCGATTGAGAGACTTAATCTGAACTATATGTATGTAATGAATAGTATTGCAACGCTAGGTTCTGGAAATCATTTTATAGAAATTGATAAAGATGAGAATAATCATTTTTGGCTTGTAATCCATACAGGTTCAAGAAATTTCGGATTTGAAATTGCAAAACATCATATGAATGTCGCTAAAGAAAATATGAAACAATTATTCGGTGAAAATTACAAAGGGTTCGAATATTTATCAAAACAGGAAGACAAGGATGCATATTTAAGAGATCTATCAATTGCTCAACATTTCGCTTCGTTAAATAGAGAAACAATTGCTAAAATCATCATTGAAAAATATTTTAAACTCGATTTTGATTCAATTAAAAAAATTGAATCGGTACATAATTATATCGACCTTCAAAACAATATTCTAAGAAAAGGCGCAATATCAGCTAGTGAGGGTGAAGAAATAATCATCCCGTTTAATATGGCATATGGATGTGTTGTAGGAAAAGGTAAAAGTTCAAGTGAGTACAATTATTCAGCACCACACGGGGCAGGACGAATTATGAGTCGAACAGACGCTGCATATAAAGTCGACTTAGATGTTTATCAAAAAGCAATGAAGGGCGTATATACAACCTCTGTTAACAAACATACAGTCGATGAATCACCAATGGTATATAAAAAGCCTAAATTAATATTAGAAAATATTACTGAACAGATTGAGATCGATTTCTTCATGAAACCGGTTTATAATCTCAAAGCTGATAAATGACCTCTCTATTATGAGAGGTTATTTTAATTTATATTTTAAGTTCTTTCTCCCCATTATCAGTATAAAATTATATAAATCTACTTATTTTGACACCTATTCTTTTACAAAATGGGGGAATACTATGTTGAATAAGTTAAAACGGTTCTTAGTAGTACTTCTCATTTTTGTACTGTATCTTGGATTGTCGTTGTTAGTTGGAAATTTTCTTTGGAGATTAGTTGAGTCAATCAGATAAGTGGAGAAAATATTAAAGGGATTTAGTACTTCTCCTTTGAATATAAGTCTCCTTCCTAAAGCGTGTGAAGGACTTTAGGCCAACGGTAGGTGGGAGATGAATTGCCTTTTGACGATCGAAAAACATATGGTTATATGTTGATCAGTAGCTATATAAGATTGAGTGGACAAATATGACATAGTGCGAAAACCAAGCCCGTCACCCTTCTACTCTTAAAATAACTAAGGTAACAAAAGAACCTCCATTCGTTGGATATCTACCGCAGGAACTGTGGGAAGTAACGCTCTTGTAGATGAGAGGTTGCTTTCGTCACCACGGAATCGAGAAGCCCCCACCTCAAGCGTTAGCGAAGTGGTGGGAGTGGTTCACTGACTTAATTCCAATCATTACTCAAATAGTTTACTAGTTTTGAACATAAATCCACATTTTTGTCGATTTTTTTTATTGTGATTATTTCCAAGTAGGTCAATATGATTATTAGTAGGGGCATAAATTAAATGAAGTAGAAATTATATTTGTTGTGGTTATTATTAGGAGGTGCAAAATTGAAGATCGTTTTTTTTAGAAATCTTAATAAAATTGAAACATATGCTGCAAATAGAAAACAAATAAAGTTGAATCTTCCTAGTAAAGAAGAGGCTAGTGTTATATTTGGCCTAACAAGAAAGTTTGAATTTGATAATCGTTGTGCAAGACCACCACAAATCAGCGGTACTGTTGTAGCTTCTGTTACTTGTAATAGAGACAAGGATATTCGAATTTATTTCTATCCAATCTCCCAAACTATATATCCAGAGAAGGCGAAATCTCAATTTCATAATGATGTATTACCTAAACTTAAGAAATGGATTGATCATCAAGTATCAAAACCAGAAACTGCAGTTTTAGGGATTGAAGAATTTATAATCGAATGGAATGGAAAAAATCATATATTCCATCAAATTAAATTTTTATAAAACAGGTTTTAAAGACGGTAAAGTTTAATACCGTCTTTTTTTTACTTTTTGTTACATATAATCATTAAGATAACTTAAATCACTTAATTAAATTAAGTTTTTTAAGTTTTTTTGTGGTAATCATTAAATTAATTATATATAATAGCTTTAGAATTCAATCTTAAGGGAATAGATAAAGGGGCTCTAAACGATGTATCAAGAACAAAGATTAGCTTTGATAATAAAGTATTTGGCTTCAAATAATGAGATTACTTTAGAAGAAATATGTAATATGCTTAGCGTTTCAAAGGATACAGCAAGAAGAGATCTCGTTAAACTTGAAGAACGCGGGGAAATTATCCGAATTAAAGGTGGAGCAACACTCCCAACTTCTAATCGAAATTTAACCGATTATAAAGAACGAAATGCCACTGAAGGCAAGGAGAAAATTGCGCAAAGAGCATCATTTCTTATTCGCGAAACTAGTGACTTATTGATGGATACATCCTCAACTTGTGCTCTCATGTCAAAATTTATGTCAGGTAAACAAGTTAATGTGATTACAAATTCAATTGATATAGTTGATTTATTAGGTGAGTATGAAGAAATTCAAACCTTTATGCTACCAGGAAAATTTAATCGGAAAAATAGAAATTTAGTTGGCCCTAGGACAATTGAAACATTAAATGACTACAAAGTTGATCAGCTTTTTCTAGGTGCTTGTGGAATTAGCACAGACGGAATAACTTCACCTGATGAGGAGGAAGCGTTTTTAAAGAAAAAAATGATCAGTTGTGCAAAACAAGTAGTTTTATTAGCAGATCATACAAAGTTTGAAAAAGTATTTCTGCACAAGGTAAGTGATATTAAGGGGATCGACATCATTATTACAGACAAAGATCCAGATGAAGAATTTAAAAGAAAAATAATCGAGTACAATATTCATTTAATTAGTTTAGAAGAAGAGGAAAGTGAGAGGGTTTCAGATGAAAAAAATTAAGGTTGGTTTAGTTGGATATGGTTTTTCAGGAGCTACCTTCCATGCACCATTTATTAGTGTTCTAGAAGAATTTGAATTAACAAAAGTTGTTAGTTCAAAAAAGGAAGATGTTCAAAGAGATTTAGGAGATGTAGAAGTAGTATGTAGTTTAGATGAAGTACTAAAAGATGAATTAATTGACTTAGTTGTCATTACTACGCCAAGTGGTATGCATTATGAAATGGCAAAACAAAGTTTAGAAGCTGGTAAACATGTCATTTTAGAAAAACCGATGGTCGTGGAAACATGGGAAGCAGAAGAGTTAATTAAGATTGCTGAAGAAAAGAATCGAGTACTAAGCGTTTATCATAACAGAAGATGGGATAATGACTTTTTAACAGTTAAAAAATTAATAAATGAAGGTGTATTAGGAGAAATCAATACATATCAAGTTCACTTTGACCGATATAGACCAGAAGTAAGAAATCGATGGAGAGAAAATCTTGGTCCTGGTTCTGGTATGTTATATGATTTAGGTTCGCATTTAATTGATCAAGCTTTAAGCCTTTTTGGACGACCTCAATTCATCTCAGCGGATGTGTTTGCACAAAGAGAAAATGCAGAAACAGATGATTATTTCCATATCATTTTAGGATATGACAAACTACGTGTAATCTTACATTCTGGTTCCATCATCCCAAGTAACGGACCACGCTTTCAAGTGCATGGAAACAAAGGGAGCTTTATAAAGTATGGATTAGATGGACAAGAAGCTGCACTAAAAGAAGGTAAAAAACCTACTGAACAAACATGGGGAACGGATGAACCAAAGTTCTATGGAAAGCTCTATACTGTTGACGGCGAAAAAGAAGTAGAAGAAACGATTGAAACAATTCCAGGTTCGTATACAACATATTACAAGAAAATTGCTGAAAGTATTCTAAATGGTTCCAATGCTCCCGTTACAGGTATAGAAGGGTTATCTGTTATCAAAATCATTGAAGCAGCACTGAAAAGTAGTGAAGAAAAGAAAGTGATCTATTTATAATTGGAGGTTGTATGGAAGAAATAACTATTCAACAAAAACTTGAAGAAGTAAGGAATCAAGAAGAAAAGCTAATCTTTAATAGTTTTTCAAATAAAGATGCTTTAGAAATTGGTTTATTAATAATTGAAGCAGCTAAAGAGTTGGATAAACCAGTTGCGATAAATATTTTAAAAAACGGTCAAAGTATTTTCCATTATGCAATGGATCATACATCACCAGACCAAGATCTATGGATCAAGCGAAAATCTAATATTGTTCTTCGTCATCATTGCAGTTCTTATTATATGAGACTTTACAATGAGATGAAAAATAGATCCTATAATGAATTTTACTCAGCCAGTCCTTCTGAGTTTGCTGCACATGGTGGGGCATTTCCTATTAAAATTGAAGGATCAGGCGTAATTGGCGTCATTACTGTTTCAGGTTTAGCTCAAGAGGATGATCATAATTTGATTGTGGAAGCATTAGCCAAATTCCTAAATAAAAGGATTTAATTTTAAGGATTAGTTAATGAATAATGTTGTTATTTGATTTACTCGAACGGTTGTAAAAATAACTGGGAGCGAGTGAGTTTTAATAGTATTAGTGGATAAAATTTATCAAATCAAAGGCAGGTTAATTCAATTATCGGAAGGAAAATAGTAGATAAAAAGGGAATTGTTTGATATATCATATTACATAAAGGAGAGAAGGCTATGAGTAAATCATTTATTGAACAAGTACATTATATAAGAATTCCTGTAAATGATTTAGAACTTTCTGCTCAATGGTATAAAGATGTATTAGGGCTCCAGTTATTAAACAATACTGAGGAACTAGCGATTTTAAAAGTAAATGAAGGACCTTTCTTACTTATCTTAGTTCCTACAGTAGATGAAACCTTTGCACATTTTACAATTGATAATAAACAAGAATTTAGTATTGGCTTTACAAGTCCAGAATTATCTAAATTTCATCAACACTTAATTGATCATCAAGTTAAGGTCGAGGATATAAAAGTAGATAATGGTCACGCCTTTTTCCACTTTTATGACCCAAATGGTAATAAACTTCAAGTACACTGGTAAGTTTATATTAAATAAATTACCTTATTTCATTAATAGGTGATTTAGCGAAATAAGACCGGGAACGTCCAAATCAGACGTTCCCATATTTTTTGCCTGAAAAACAAAAATACCATTTAACAACGCCAACTTCAAAGGATCGCAATTTCGGCTCTTTTTTTAAATGAGTCACGATCTACACTATTTGGTACGGTTTCAGTTTTTTGAAATAAAGGGATTCAATAACTTCACCTAGAATATTTAAAGAACAATTCGCACAAACCAATTTAATTATGAGTAAAAATCAATACATAAGGTGGATAAACAGTGAACATTAGAGAAATCAAACTAGAGGATGCAGAAAATTTTGCAAAACTAATTATAGAAGTTGAAAACCAGGCAGATTTCATGCTTTATGGAGCAGGAGAGAGGAATATAACAACTGAAAAACAACTTAAACAGTTTGAAGTGATTGAAAAATCCCCAAATTCTACAATATTTGTTGCGGAAGAAACTTCTGGCAAGTTAGTCGGTTTTGCGTTTGCAATTGGAAGTACCGCAAAAAGGAAAAAACATTCCGTCTATCTTGTCATTGGAATTTTAGAGGAATTTACAGGTAAGGGAATTGGGACAAAATTATTTCAAGCATTAGAAGAATGGGCAATTAATCATAGTATATTCAGATTAGAATTAACTGTTGTAAAACAGAATGAAGCAGCAGTAGGTTTATATAAAAAAATGGGTTATCAAATCGAAGGAACAAAAATAAATTCCTTGATAATAGATGGTAAAAGCTTTGATGAATATATTATGGCTAAAATATTATAATGGATTGACCTTAATAGTTTTGGAAATTGTTGGTGGAATTGCTGGATGGGCTTTGAATTATTTTTTTGAAAAATCAGTAAAAATCTATTAATAATTTTAAAATTACGTAAAGGATAATTTTTAAAAAAATAGGGAAAATTTTTTCAAAAAATTACCATTTTCATTTTCCTTTCATTATTGTATGGGATTATAAATTGTATTTAAATTACATATGAAAGGGAATGATATTTTAATGTCAACTGCAAAAGAAGTTTTAAAGTCGTCAGTTAGTAAAATACCACAATTGACACTGTTATTTTGGATCATGAAGATTGCTGCAACAACCCTAGGAGAAACAGGTAGTGATTTAGTTACTGTACCTGGAACAGAAGATAATTATTTAACTCCTTTTCTGTTTTTCGTAGGTGTATTCGCTGTCTTTTTAACGATTCAATTGTTTGTAAAAAGATATGTATCAACCGTCTATTGGACTGTTATTCTATCTACTAGTCTTGCAGGTACAGCGTTTTCAGATTATATGGATCGGTCATTAGGGTTAGGTTATATGAAAGGCTCACTAATTCTAATAAGTTTACTTGCTATTATTTTTATTTTTTGGTATTTTACAGAGCCAACGTTAAACGTGAAATATATTGCGACTAAAAGAGTAGAAGTTTTATATTGGGTTGCTATTCTTGTTTCTAATACATTAGGGACTGCAGCAGGTGATTTTTTATCACATAAAACTGAAGGGGTAGGCACATTAGCAGGTGGAGGAAGTTACCTGGAACAAGGGTTAGGATTAACGATCGCTCAAGGGGCAATGATTACAGGGGGTCTAATTTTATTAATTCTTTTAGCATACTGGTTTACAAATTTAAATAGAGTATTTTTATTTTGGCTAGCGTTCGTACTCACACGACCATTCGGAGCAACTTTTGGAGATTTCCTCATTAAACCTCAAGAAAAAGGCGGGTTAGGATTAGAGAATGGTACACAAATCGCATCTGCTATTTTATTAGGTGTTCTAATAGTCTGTATCATCATCCAGTTTGTAACAAATAAATCAAAATTAAACAAATCGGAAATCAATGAATCTGATATTCAAGTTAGTTAATTTCATTTAAGGTTTCTATAATAGGAGAGTGGGAGGTAAGTAAGATAACTAACTTCCCACTCTCCTATTTTATTAATATTTTATACAAGGGTGTTTTCACATAGATTGTTGCTATTTTAACTATACGCTTAAAGGGTGCTAAGGTACTTGTTTGGGAGGTGCTTTTTCAATGATGGAACATGTTTATTGATTTTACTGATTTTTCGAAACAGGACCATATCGAGCTTTTCCTTTACTAATACATTATTTTATAAAAGCTACAAACTTTACGAAAACAGCCAAGAACAAAGATTATTCAAGCATTCTAAATATAAATATCCGACCTATTTCAATTTTGAAATAGGTTTATTTTTTTGTTTTCCTATCTATTAGAATGGTAAAAACAATAGAAATGTACTTTATCAAAACAAATTTTCTAAGAAAAATAAAGTGCTTTTCAACTTGAAATGCACCTTAATCAAGAACAATGTCGAATAATAATGGGTGAAATGAAAAATGAAACGATTTTAATAGAAATAAAGGAGGGGAAATTTGGTAATAAAAAAGAGCATATAGCATGCTCAATTTTTAGTTCTTGCTCATCTTGATCTGTTTTGAGCGTTTGGACTGACGTAATATCACTCCAGCAATGAATAATACACCTGAAAGTACATCTAAAATGATGTACACTTCTTTGGAGAAATAACCTAAACGATAGCCACCAGCAAGAATTAAAACTACAAAACCAAGGATTAAAACAATATTTCCTAATTTCATTTTTTTACGTCCTTTCAAGGATGAATTGTTTTGATTAAATTGCAAAGGAGACATACATGTTTAACAAGATTTGGAAAATTATGTTAAAATAATTTTAATTAATTTTCTCATCATGTCAACTATGGTAACTCAGGATGTATTTGCAAAAACAGGAGATGTAGTAGGAAGTTATGTGAAGGTGAATTCTGTGAGCCGAAATTCTGATGGAACGGTAAAAGTAAATTATACAGTCTTAAGAAGTATTGATTCGAGTGCGGGGGGGGATATCAATTGGATATGGGTGGGATTCGATGTATAGACAAAGTGATACTCAAAAAGTAAATACTAAAAACAAAAAGGTACATACTCACTTACAGTTCCAAAGCCAAAAGTAAACCTAATCGGTCGAGAAAATTTCTATGTTTATTTAAGAGCCGTTATCCATAAGAAATTTGCTAAAAGTGTATTTAATGCACCTACTTCAAAGAAAGTTTCTTATCATACGGTAACCAAAAAAGAAGCTGCATCATCCTATATCGTTTGTGATGTTGGAGCAGATGTAGTGATTACTTTCGCTGCACCTGGAGGGAAAGTTGCAAAAGCTGTAGTGCTAGTTGTTTGGGAAGGGTATAAAAAAATATCAGACTTAAGAAGTGTAACGAATACAACAAAAGGAATTCCTAAAATGTATGCTGGACAATATTATAAAACAACAACATGGTATGAAGATTTCAAGTTAAAGACGAATACTAAAGTTTGGACAAATAAAGAATGGTACACGAAGGATGTAAAACCGATTTTTGACGGAATGACTAATTACAATTTTTAATATTACAAGGAACGTGTGGTAAAATCATGGCAATCTAAAGAACGATAAAAAAGGGGGATAATTCACTAGAAAGTTAAGACCTTATATACGATTAAGGTCTTTTTTATTTTAAACAACAATTAAATTGAAAAGAGACTTATAAAAAAAGCTGCTAAAGCAGCTTTTTAAGAGTTGTTCCAGTAAAAATAAAGATTAAGTTATTTAATCTCTTTTAAATCTAGCCATTCAGAATATGTCAAAATGTTTAGTTCATTTTTTTTACTTATGACATAACCGACAATCGTTTTAAACTTTTCTGGATCAAAATTCATTTGAGCTTTATCAGCTTTTTTTTCAAATCGATGGTTAGTAAATACAATTGATTGTTTCGTCTTAATTGCTAAGTCAATTTGATCTTTAACCCATGAAATGTCGGTACTAGGAAGTAAATTAATCGTACGAACTTCATATTTTTTGATATTGTTTGTTTGTATTCCATCCTTTATGGTACGAGCACTTCGATAATGTTCGTCCTGCAAGGTTTTCAAAGTATCTTGATTAAAAGATCCATATGGATAAACAGCGATATTACTTGCTCTTGTAAAACAGTGTTGATCAAGCCATTCCCGTGCATCGTTTAATTCATTCTTTTGTTCTTGTTTATTTAAACTTGCTAAATGTCGATGGGTATTTGTATGATTCATCAAATCCCAACCAGAACGATATAAAGTATCTAATTGACGTAATGACATGTATCCTTTAGTACCTATTTTCGATGGAATAACAGCAATACTTCCTTTAATTTCATTATCTTTTAAGATTTGAAAACCTTTCGTAAATTGCGTTTTCCATCCGTCATCCATTGTAAAAATAATGTTAGCTTTATTTTGGTTTTTTTGAATTTCTTTTGGTGTTTGCACTTTACTTTGTAAATTTTTACAATTAGTAGTTTGCAGCAAATTATTTTGTGGTTTTGGTTGTGACAAATAAGATGCACTACTTTTCATAAATGGATATGCTATCAAAAATGATGAAATTAGAACAGCATATACGATAACAAGTTTTTTATCCAACGTTCTTCATTCCTTTATCCTTTTCTAATTCATAAATTCTCCCAGATCGTGAAACTTTGTTCCAATCATTACGGTTTATAAAATAGGAAATAGTTCCATATAGTACAAAAAATAATGTTACAAAACGATAGACAAATAAGTCTAAAATAATTGTAACCATCAATCTGATCATTTCTTTGCCTTTAAATTTAACGCCATAATAATTGGCCAAATACATAGCAAATAGACTATAAATAAAATTTAAAGATACAACACCAATCAGATAGAATAATAGTAGATTTTGAGCATGTCCTATATTTGTAAATAACATATAGCCAAAATTAAAAAGCGTAAAATAAATAGCAACTGTACCTAAAATAAAAGAATCGATTAACATAAAGAAAGAAACAGTGCGAAATAAAAAGGTCTTTATAAGCATTGGAAAATAATAAATGACACAATCAATAAATGCCTTTTGCCAACGAATCCTTTGTTTAAATAAATCCTTCCAGGTTTCTGGACACTCTGTATAACATACAGCATTGGGGACAAAAACCATTCTTTTACCAGGATTTTTTAAAATGTATTGTTGAAATTTTAAGGTAATGTCGATATCTTCTCCTAAAGTCTTTCTATATCCACCAACTTTAAATAAAATTTCTCTATTAAAAACTCCGAATGCTCCGGAAATAACGGAGAGTGCATCGAATTTCGCAAGAGAAACTCTATTAATATAGAATCCTTTTATGAATTCAAAAATTTGAAATCGAATGACATGATTTACTTTTAAAGTACGATCGATATTATTTTGATTAAATTGAACACCTTGAAGGGGGTGCACCATTCCACCTGCTGCTAATACATCAGGATCTTGGAAAACTTCATTCAGGACATCCAATGCGTCGTTTGCAAGAATACTATCTGCATCTAAAGTTACGACTAATTCATTTTTAGAGTATTCGATTCCAGCGTTTAAGGCGTCATGTTTTCCACCATTTACTTTGTCTATTACGTATACATTAGGGTAAATAGTCGATTTATAGAAGTTTTTGATTTTATTACTCTTTAACTGATTTGATATTTTTCGCTCTTCCGGTGTTAGACGAAGAAGTTTATGTAAAATTTTCATGGTTTCATCTTGAGAGCCATCGTTAATATAAATCACTTCTTTTGCTGAGTAATCTAATCTATTAATACCTTTAATAGCTGTTTCGATAATGCTTTCTTCGTTAAAGCATGGTATGAGTATGCTAATGCTTTTATTAGTTCGTACTATGTTTTGTTTTCGTTTCTTACGATTTAAAAAAATTGGAAGTGCATTAATCATATGTAAGATTGGGAAGAAGGTACATAAAAATAGGGTGAGTATTGTAACAAATTGCATAATTAAATCTCCTTAAAACTTGTATGTTACGTCATTTATAATATGTGAGAATGAAAACTCATAATCAATCAGTCATAACTAAATTAGATTTCTACTTCGATTATTTTAACGAGATTTTGGTTTGATTAATATGTTATTTTTTGAACAATTTATTTCAAAATGAATACGAACAATACAAATATTAAAATGTTTTTGAAATTCGTAGTAATTTCACGTACCGTATTTTATTTTTAATAAAATAAAGTTAATTGGTAGATAGAAAAAGAAGTCAAAGTACTAAAGATATTGCTTAAAAAATGCACTAAAATATAGAGGCGATTATTAATTTTGAGGTGAAATAGTTTGTATTTCCTTGAAGTGTAATGACAAAAAACATATATCATTTAGAAAAACAATGGCCTAATCTATACTCATTGTTGTGATCAATGGATTGAAGGAGAATTAGTTGTAAAAAAAATTCATGAAGTTGATAAAGATAAATATAAAACAAAACAGCCGAAAACTTAATAAGTTTCAGCTGTTTTGATATTCGTTATTTTAAATGAATTAAAGTATTATCTAACAAATAATCCTACAATCGTTCCAGTTAAAACTGAACCTAGCGTAGCAATTAATAATACTTTTAAACCAATTTTAGCAAAAAGCTCTGATTGTTTTTTATCAATTGCAGCAATCGCACCATATATAATACCAATTGATGAAAAGTTAGCAAATGATACTAAGAATGAAGACACGATCGCAACAGTTTTTGTTGTTAAATTAGGAATGATTTTTTGGAAATCAAGCATTGCAACAAACTCATTTGCGGCAACTTTTGTACCCATAATTGATCCTGATCGTACTAATTCATCTGTTGGGATACCCATGATGAAAGCAACAGGTGCAAAAACATATCCTAAAATTTCAGTAAATGTCATGCCGATAATCGAATTGAATACGAAATTAATCATTGCAAGTAAACCAATGTAGGTTATTAACATTGCACCTACAATTAAGGCAACTTTACCACCGTCAAGTGCACCGTTACCGATGGCTTCAAATAATGACTTTTCTTTAATCATTTCTTTGACATTAATATCTTCATCTTGTTCTGATGTAACAGGACATGCCATTGAAGAAAGAATTAAACCAGAGAACACGTTGATTGGCAGTGCAACTAGTACATATTCTGGGGGAATCATTTGCATATATGCTCCTAAGATCGAACATGATACCGCTACTAACGAAGATGTAACGACAACAAATAATCGGTTCGGTGTTAGTTTATGTAATTCAGTTTTAACAGAAAGAATTGCTGTTGTATCACCGAATACCATACTATTTACAGCAACGAATGACTCAATCTTTGGTAATCCTGTAATTTTTGCAACTGCACCACCGATATATTTAATGGCTAACGGTAGTATTCTTGTGTAAGTCAAAATTGATAATAATGAAGATACGAATATGATCATCATTAAAACATTAATCCAGAAATAACCCTTTGTCGATAAATCGCCGAATACAAATGCAATACCTTCGTTACCAAAAGATAAAACTTTATTAAAGAAAGAGACGATCTTTTGTAAAACTGTTCTTCCAATTGAGGTTTTTAGCATAAACCAAGCTAAAATCAATTGAACCACTAGCATAATTGCAACAGCTTTATAGTTAATGTGCTTTTTATCATTAGACATTAGCCAACAAATAATAAGTATCAAGATAATGCCAATGATTGCGATAATATATGACATTTATTTTCCTCCAAACTACAAAATCATAGAATAATTTCTAATTTGCAATCTTATTGTTACCAATCAATATAAAAATATCATTAAATAATGTAATGTATATTTATATAAATAGCTGAACTAATTTCATGCCACCCCATACACCTATAATCCCACAAATTGCTGAAAATACGGGTGGTGCTGGAATTGGTAATTTAAAGAATGTAAATACAACTCCAACAATTAAACCTGCGATTAAGCTCATAATTATTTCATGCATATTTACTAACTCCTTTTTTGTTCAACACTTTTTTTTGTATATACATCAATCATCTCTGTTAATAGGGTATTATCCCCAAAAATCCTAGCTAATACAAATTACTTCACGAAAGGAAACTTTTTTGTAAAACAAATGGTTGGTAGGTAAAAAGATTGTTTTTAAAGAATATATTTGTAAAGAAAATTCTAATCTTGATCAGTTAGAAGATTTTCAAGTTGAAAGGGGCTTACTGTTGCAAGAAATTCATGATTTTACGTTATTTGGTGAATATGCAGATCACTTTGAATACTTAGCAAGCGGAAAAGATGGCGATGTTTACACAAGAGACAATTATGTAATAAAAGTATTTAAGGAAGATGGAAAAAGTCGAGATGATGGAATGAAACTTCACCTTCTCGAAAAAAGTATATACTATCCAAAAGTACATGCATTTACAAATGATTTTATGGTAAGTGATCGTATATTTGGTGAAACTTTTTATCAATTAGATGGACACAGTAAAAATTTGTGTAAACAATATGAAACAGAGATTAATCAGGCGATATTTGATGCTCAAAATGCAGGTTTAAATGCATTCGACCTACATAATCATAATTTAATGTTATCGAATGATGGGGAAGTTCGAATTGTTGACGTCGGACGATTCTCTCTTGAAGAGGAAACTCTCCAGCTAGGCTTTTTTAAATCTTTATTTGGAAGTTCCAATCGACGAAACCGAAAACATAAAAGACGTCATGATCACACATCCTCAAGGCATCATTACAGGCACTCCTCATCGTCCGTACGTCACCATCGTAGACATTCAATTTCATATAGCTCATACTCTTCCTAAAAATAAATAAATCGCAATTTCTAGGTAAAGGTGGTTCACAGATTGTTGAAATATAAAACGGTCAATAGTTGAAAACGAAATTTAGTCGAAAATTATTGATGTTTAAATTCATTTTTATATAATTTATTAACGATTTTAAATGTTAAAGTGTTTCAACATTCTTAATATACCAATAAACTATAGTAATTTTTTATTAAGAAATTCAGAAAAATAAGAGCAAATTTTAGATAGATAGTTCTAAATGATTTGTTTATAACTTGAAGTTCAATCTAAATTGACTTACAAATAGAAATTATTTTGTTTTGTTACACTTAGTAAATGATATTTAATTAGGTTTTAATCGTAAACTTTTTATGATGAATTAGTTGATTGGAATGGAGGGATGCTCGACTCCTATGGGATAAGCGGGAAGGCTGAGATCCCGCAGGCTTACCGAGGAGTCTCTGGTCTCGCCCCATGGAAAGCGAGCATCCTGTAATGGAAATCAACATCATTCTACTCCTTTACGAAAATTTGATTATTAATTGCCTAGAGTGTTTTTCAACAGCGAAATCCCTTAAGGGAGGATTTTTTTCTCAATTGCATAAGTTATAATGGAATGGAAAAACTAACCAATATTATTAATTGTATTATTGGAGGGCAAAATGTATAAATCAATCATAACGTTTATGCTTTTAATCTTTCTTGGTTTTTCCTTCGATCATTTCATGGTGGCAGAGGCTAGTGTATTTACGAAAGAAATGTTAAAAAAAGAAATCGAGAATTACGGAGAAAAAGCAACTAACAAAATCCCGGCATCCTATAGTAAAAAAGATGCGCTAAAAAATGGAGATATATTAATAATAGGAAGAACTACTAACCATAATGAACGAATTCAAAAATTTATTAATAACGTAAAAAATAAGAAGCCTGACTTTATTCGATTTGTTGAATTTACTTCAAAAGGTGATCCAGTCATTACAGAATATCAATATAATGGAAAATTAATTTATTATCGATTTGATAGTTCAAGGGATCGAACAGACCGATATCGAAAAGGTACATTTGCGATGAGTAAATTTGTTACTGGACCAAAAGTATTAGAAGACTATTGCCAAAAGCTAGTCGTAAATTCAAATACGTCATATTTAACAAATTGTTATCATTTTGATAAAGTGGAATTTTAATCTTTAAAACGTCGGTTAAAAAATCGGCGTTTTTTGTATTTTAGTTGAATGAGAGTGTAAAAATTTCACTCACCGTAATTTATATGCAAACAAATTTAGAACTTAAAATTTAATATTCTTACTAAAACTTAATGAACAGCTTTTCAAATTTTAAATTTCACGTACCGTAATATATTCCTTAAAATATTTCTTTTAACGATAAGATGGACAAAAAGTTCCAAACTAAACTATAATTTCTACATATAACGAATAAAACTACTACTAAAATCTGGAAATAAAAAAGATTCACCAAAGGAGTAAATAAAATGACAGAAAATATAGTTCAAAATAAAAAAACTGAGTTAATAAAATACATACCTCCAAAAGGAGAATTTACAAAATTTTTGTCTGATGAGGATTATTTAGAAAAAGGACGATCTTGGGGTTTATTTAATAAAAATCCAAAACATAATTTTTTATTTAAAGGGCAAGACTTTCAAGTAAATGTAAAGCTTGTTGGTTATGAAACTTATGGAGTTACGGATGAGTATCATACAATTATTATTGAATATGAAGATGGCAATTTAACATGTATTCATCCTGCTTATTTAAAAGAAATGCAATCTCCAAGCTTTAAGAAAGTATACACTGTTGGTGAAAGTGATACGAAGAACACTGAAGAGAAGAAAACAGAATCAGAAACAAAGTCGAAAGAAAGTAATTCTAAAGCTACTACAAAGAAAAAAGTAGAAAAGAAAGAGGAAGTTTCAATTACATTACCAACTGATAAATCACATTTTAACGGCACAGTTAAAGAATTTAGTACAAAATATAATCATTTCAATGATAGTGAAGAAGAAATAATAATTTGGGAAAACGTAGCTGTCAAAGGAGATCAGGATTTAGTAATTGGAAATGCTTGGTGTTCATTGAGCAAAACTTTAAAATCAGCTGAATTAGAAGTAGGTAAATCTTATCAATTTGATGGAAAAGTAGTTGATAAGAAACTAAACAAAGAAGTTAAATATAAACTAAATAACCCTTCAAAGGTTGCGGAGATTTAAACCGAGAATAGAAGTTTCAAATTAATTTATATCGGATCAAGCTAATACAAAAAAGCTAACTAGTTCAGTTAGCTTTTTTGTATTGCAATATAAAACAGTCAATAAGGAAAAGCGAGCATCCTGTAATGGAAAGACATCACTCTACTCCTTATACGAAAATTTGAAAATTAATTGAAAAGATTGTTTTTCAAAAACATGATAAAAAGTTAACTAAAACAGTTAGCTTCTTTATTTCTAAAAATCCTTCTATTATTATCAAAACTAAGTAAATGGTTACATGTTTTTGTTCTTTTAGACAAATAATTTAATAAAACACAATAACTATAAAAAAGGTAATAAGAGTATAATCCTGAAAATTAGTAACTTAAGTCATGTATTACTACTTTTTACTTATGATAAAAAGAAGTTTAGTATCTTAATACACTTATTTAAGGGGGCGTATTTGTTGAGAAGAAGTAAAATTATTATAACGTTTCTTACTTTTACTTTAGCAGGTTCTTTATTTTCAAATACAGCACTTGCAAAAGAGGATAATGTTAATACTTATGAAAAGATTGATCTTGTAGGTCTTGGAGATTCCATAACATTTGGTTTCAATTTAGGTAATACGAATAGTATACCATCAGATTATGCGTTCCCTTTTCTTATTGGTGAAAACGCAAACCTTGAAGTTCGTGATTTAGGCGTTCCAGGTTGGACGACAGCTAATCTTTTACAAGCAATAAAATATGATACCAATTTCAGACAATCAATAAAACATGCAGACTATATTACTTTGGACATAGGTAATAATGATTTGTTACATACTTTGAAAAAAAGTAGTCAATTAGAACAACTCCCAGGAAAAATTGCTTCAATGATGCCGAAATTAACAGGGAATTTAAATAAAATAATTAAGGAAATTCGTGAACTTAGCGATGCTCCGATTGTTTTGTACAATATCTATAATCCATTTCAAGTAAATAATCAACCGATGCATAAACTATCAAATCAATTATTATCATTCATCATTAATCCTAAAATTGCTAGCATTGCACGTAAATACAAAAATGTAAAAATAGCTGATGCTTTTTCTGCGTTTGATGAAAAACAAGCAACGTATGTAAGACAGGGTGATATACATCCAACAATAGATGGACAAACTGTACTAGCTAATATCGGAAGGAATGCGCTCGGTATAAAAAAGTAATAATTTTGTATTAAGTTTTTTAAATTTAACTTAATTATAGTTATCGATTAACCATAGATTGTGGTTAATCTTTTTTTGTTGTTTTATTTCTTATGTTAATTAATTTTGAATGGAGACATAACACATTCATCATAGAACTATATATTAATATTTACTAAAAATGCCGCTGGGATTTTGATTTTATATTTAGGAGTGATCTAATGGAAAGTATCCATGAGATACTAAATGAAATTACATCAGCTAAAGAGGGTGATGTACTAGCTACAATTATTCATGTAGAAGGCTCAGCCTACCGGAAAGAAGGAACTTCCATGTTATTTAAGGGAAATGGGAAAGAGGTTGGCTTACTAAGTGCCGGCTGCCTTGAAGCAGATTTGTCATATCGAGTTCAAGAAACAAGAGAACGAAAAACACCTCAAACTGTTATTTATGACATGAGTGCAGAAGATGATTTAACATGGGGCAATGGAGCAGGGTGTAACGGAACTATTACTGTACTGTTGGAGCCAATTGATGAAATTATGTTTAATTTACTAACTAAATTAAAAACATTCCTATTAAATGGTACGAGTGTATCGATGATGAAAATTTTGTCGGATGATAGTAATGACGTTGAAACTTTATTCTTAGTGGATGAAAAGACCTTTTTTGGAAATTGTAATGAAGGAAAATTAGATCAGGTTAAAAGTGTTCTTAATAAATTACATTATACTAATCAAAAAAGTGGGCTACGAACGATTGAACCACTTGAAACTAAAACGTATTTACATACTTTTCATCCAAAGCCTCGATTATTCGTGTTTGGTGCAGGTAAGGATGCGATGCCTTTAGTAAAACTTGCATCTTTAGCAGGATTCTTTGTAACTATAACCGATTGGCGTGCGGATCTATGTTCTAACGAATACTTTCCAGACGCAGAACAAATCCTAGTGGGCTTTCCGAGTGAAATCATACCAAAACTTAAATTGACTGCTTCTGATTCTGCTATCATCATTACCCATCAATTCCAAAAAGATAAGGAAATATTAAATCATATTTTAAATAGTAATCTTAAGTATTTAGGAGTTCTTGGTGGGGAAAAACGAATCCAACGACTTTTGGAAGGTAAAAAAATAAATACAGAAATAAATAGTCCAGCTGGCCTACAAATTGGAGCTGAGGGCCCAGAAGAGATTGCAATCAGTATTGTTGGTGAATTAATTCAGCGACAAAGAATAAAGAAGATATCTAAGCATGAAGAATAGTAGAATCATTGCAATTTTACTTGCTGCTGGTAGTAGTAAAAGAATGGGGCAGAATAAAATTTCACTTCCTTTAGGTAATTGTACAATTGGAAGTTTCGGGTTACGGAAATTTATCAATTCTAATATAGACCATGTTTTTGTCGTAACAAGAGAAGATGATTCACTAAATTGGATTAGCAAAGATCTTTTTCAAAAACCTTATAAAGATTCATGGACACATGTTCCATGTACAAATGCTAACAAGGGACAATCATATTCTTTAAAATGTGGTTTAACTCAAGCCCTAAAAACAAAGCCTTTAGGGGTCATGATCCTCCTCGCAGACCAACCTTTTTTATCGATCCAAACGATTAATGAATTACATCAAACTTATTTAAAGCGTATTAGTGACAATTTATCAATTCCTTATTTAGCAGCAAGCTTTCAAGGTGTTCCTAGACCCCCAATCATCCTTTCGCCAAATATGATACCTGACTTATACATGTTAAATGGAGATGAAGGAGCAAGAGCAATTATTCAAAATCATCCTAATTTAGAAGGTTTGTTAGTTGAATTTGAGAATAAGTGGGATTTTTTCGATATCGATACAAAAGAGGCATATGATGTAGCGAAAGGAATTGAGCTTAATGGTGATTAATCAAGGACATGCAAACTCACATTATCCTGCTGTATGGTTTCCAGATACACTTGAAAAAGCATGCAAATTAAAACAGGAATTCCTTAATGACTCATGCATAATCGCAGGTGGAACTCTTTTACAAACTTATTGGGAAAAGGGAGTACAGTATCCTAAAAATCTAATAAGTATTGAAAACGTAAAAGAATTGCAGGAATATAAGTTGATGAAAAATAATCGTCAAACCTTTATCCTAATTGGAGCATTAACCACTTTAGATTGTTGTAGGAGTAAACCAATTTTCCTTGAAAATGTCCCAATATTAGTTGAAGCCATTCGTAATATTGCATCTCCAGCTATTCGAAATAGAGCTACAATTGGGGGAAATATTGCAAATGGTAATGGTGATGTCATTCCAGCATTATTAGTACTTGATGCGAGTCTCATATTATATGATGGAGATCATATGCGAGAAATAAAATTAACAGAATGTATAAAAGATGAGAAATATCTATCAAATTCCATTCTCGTGAACGTTAAAATACCTGTACAAACAAAGAAAGCTAGTGAAAATTATTTCTATAAAAAAATAGGATTAAGAGAGAGTTTTTGTCAAAGTGTTGTGAGTATTTCTGGTTATTTCAAAATTGGCAAAAAAAAGATGATCGAACAAGTACATTTAGCAGTTAGTGGTAGCTCATTTTCACCTCAAAGGTTAGTTGAAACTGAAGAGATAATTAAAAAGTTATACCTACCATCTTGTCAATTAAATGAAATAGCTCAAGCAATCAAAAAGGAATTCAAACCTCCTTCTGACCATTTTACATCCTCAAACTATAAACAGGAGATTACAACTAATATTATTGTTTCCGAGATTACTAAAATAGTTAATAGATAAGAGGTGAACAATGAGTAAAAATCCGATTCCTATAGAAAGAGAAAGAAGAGTTCGTCCTGATGGTCTAAGCAAGGTGAGCGGTGAAATGAAATATCTAACAGACCTAACATTTCCAAATATGTTATATGGAAAAGTATTAAGAAGTACTGAGCCACATGCTGAGATTTTATCTATTTCAATTAATGAAGCTGAAAAACTTTCCGGAGTTAGAGCGATTGTTACTTATAAGGATATCCCTGGATTAAATGGTTTTGGTTTAATATTTCCTGACCAACCCGTTTTTTGTATAGATCGAGTAAGATATGTCGGTGATGCAATTGCTGCTATTGCCGCTGATACAGAAGAAATTGCTGAACAAGCATTGGAATTGATTAAAGTCGAATATAGAAAGCTACCTGTTATTGATAGCCCTGAAATGGCTCTCCGAAAAGACGCTCCTAAATTACATGAACAAGGAAATATTTTACATCAAGCTAAATATCAAAAAGGTGATGTTTACCAAGGCTTTAGTGAATGTTGTACGATAGTAGAAGAAACATATGAATTACCTAGACAAATGCATGCCTATATGGAAACAGAAGGAGGAATCATAGTTCCTGAAACAAGTGGGAATCTAACAGTATATGTTGGAACACAGCATGGTTTTAAAGATCGTTTTCAATTGTCTAGAATCCTAAATATGCCAGAAGAAAATATTCGAATTATCTCCAGCCCAATGGGGGGGTCTTTTGGAGGGAAAGATGAGCTAAATATTCAACCATATGGAGCATTGTTAGCATTAAAAACTAAATGTCCAGTCAAAATTCACCAAAGTAGAAGTGAATCTGTTAAGTCTGGCATAAAGCGTCATCCAATGAAAATTACAATGAAAACGGGTGTAAATGTAAATGGGGAAATTGTGGCACATAAAGTAAAAATTATTGCCGATACAGGTGCATACGCAACATTAGGTCCCGCTGTTTTAGATTTTGCTATCGAGCATGCTCCTGGACCATATATTATCCCTAATATTGAAATTGAAGGATTTTCAGTATATACAAATAATGGAGTTGCTGGTGAATTTAGAGGATTTGGCGGAAATCAAATAACGTTTGCTCTTGAGGGACAAATAGACCGAATTGCTGAAAAACTAAAAATGGATCCAATTGAATTTCGTTTTAAAAATTTAAGAAAAAAAACTGACTTAGGGCCATTAGGTCAAAAGATTGTACCAACAAATGGTGCTTATGATGTATTAAATCAAATATCTAAAAGACTTATACAAAATAATCAGAATGAAAAAGATCTTTGTCAGCATTGGAAGTTATATGGAAAAGGAATTGCCCTTACAATGCATGGTGGGGGACTTGGATATGAAAGAATAGATCCAGCAGGAGGTCGGATATCGTTTACGAGAAAAGGTAAAATTGAAGCGGCATTTGGATTTGAAGAATGTGGTCAAGGTTTACTCGCTGTTATCCAAACATTATTAATTGAAGAATTTAATTGTACAATCCAAGATATTAATATTATTATAGGCGACACTGAACTAGTGCCAATTAGCGGTTCTTCAACAGCTTCTAGAGCTACAAGCATGGTGTGGCATTCTCTAAAAAGCATGAAAGATTCATTTAACAATCAGATTCTTGTTCTAGCCCAAAAAGCTACTAGAATACCTATGAATATTCTTAAAATGGGACCGAATGGAATTTGGTTGAAAGGTAAAGGTAGAGAAGATAAATTTATTATGTCTTATAAAGAACTTGCTCAAAAAATGCCTCAAAAGCAAGAAATAATCGTTCAAACTTCTTTTGATTTTCCTACAAGTCCTGATGCATCTGTCGGAGGTAGTCACTATCTTTATTCGTTCTCAACTGTTTTGGCACAAATTGAGATTGACCTCCTTACAGGTAAAATTAAGATACTTGATCTAGACCAGGTAGTTGCTGCTGGACCAGTTGTTAATCCTTTAGGGTATAAAGGACAAATAGAAGGTGGAGGTGTAATGGCTTTAGGGTATACATTGATGGAAGATTCGTTAATGGAAAATGGAGTTTATGTTTCTGATAACTTTGATACGTATCTAATACCAACAATTTGTGATGTACCTTGTAAATTAAATGTAGAACCAATTGAAAAACTTGATGAAGAAGATTCATTTGGGCCTAGAGGAGTTGGAGAAATCGGAACAGTTGCGGTTGCTCCTGCAATTGCTAGTGCAATTTTTGATGCGACAGGTTGTTGGATCAATAAGTTACCAATTTCACCAGAATATTTATTGAAATTAATAAATTCAAGGAGATGAGATAATGGGTATGAATAAATATGATCAAGATCAACCTATTCATTTGCTTGAACTTAATTTAAAAATAAATAATATGAAAAAACAACTACATGTTGCTCCAACAACGCGTCTTATTGACATTTTACGAGAACAGTTAAAAATGACAGGAACAAAAATTTCTTGTGAAATTGGTCGATGTGGTGCGTGTGCTGTCCATATGGATCATAAACTAGTTAATTCATGTTTAATGATGGCTTATCAAGTAAATAATACTTCAATTTGTACAATTGAAGGGATAGCAGATGTAGAACTCCATCCTATACAGAAAGCTTTCTTAGAAGAAGGAGGGTATCAGTGTGGATACTGTACTCCGGGTATGATTATGGCTGTAAAAGCACTCATCGACACAAATTCAAATCCAACAGAGGATGAAATCAAAGAAGCATTATCGGGTAATCTATGTAGGTGTACTGGATATACAGGAATTATACGCTCGGTCCGAAAAGCAATTGCAATGATAAATAAGATTTAATTATTTAAGTATAAATAACACTAATTTTAAACTTTGTCCTTCTATATTTCCCCTATAGTAAATAGTGGAAATTTGAGGGGATTTTTTGTGTTTAGAGAAATTTTTTAATTATCTTTATAGTGCTTATGATGCAATTCCTGGTTTTTATACTTCGAATATAATAATCAATCTGGTGATTAATAATAATACAGATAAACTGTCCTATTTTGTTTGTTTATTTCCTTTAAATATTTTGATGAAATCATAATTTGGTTAATTGTTTTTATTAACTGATTAGTAAGACTGGAATTTATTTAAGAAAATTCAGGAATATGAAAATAGACTGGGTAGTTTAGATTTTTAGTCATTAAAAAAGGAAGGAGTATGATGACTTTGGTTTCAAATAGTAATTTACCATTAAATGAGGAAAACCAATTAATCAATCATGTTGACTTACATGAAGTTTTTAATAACATGGCAGAAGGATGTTACTATTTAAATTCGAAAATGGAATTTGTTTTTATTAATAAGGCTGCTGAAGCGATGATTGAAAAGCCAAAAGAAGAGTTAATTGGCGCTTGTTTGTGGAATGCATTACCTAATTATGTAGATACAGATGTATATCATTATTATAATAAGGCCTATAATGAACAAAAAATCCAATCGTTTGAAACAATTACGGAGTACTCACTTATCCCATATGAAATTAAGGTGATACCAGATCAAAATGGGATACTGGCAATTTTCAGTAATATATCTGAGAAAAAAATACAGGAAGAAAAGCAGAGATATTATGAAAAATTAAAAATAATTGGAGAAATGGCCGCTGGTGTAGCGCACGAAATTAGAAATCCACTTACAACAGTAAAGGGATTTTTACAATTAGGGTTACAAAATAAAGATTTTGAAAGCTATAGTCAAATATTTGAAGTTATGATTGATGAAATTAATCGGGTAAACGCAATTATTACTGAATTTCTCGATATTGCAAAGAAAAAGCCTAACAAACTTGAGGAACATAATTTAAATCAAATCATAAATACTTTATATCCATTACTTGAAACTAGAGCATTAAAAGAGGACAAACGCATTATAAGAGAGCTAAATGAAATTCCTAATTTAATCATTGATCAAAACGAAATCCGACAGCTACTTCTAAATATGGTTAGTAATTCTTTAGATGCAATGGATGTTAGAAAAATGGTAAAGATACATACTTATATTGAAAACGATAAAATTATTATGTCAATTAATGATGAAGGAACTGGCATTCCATCAGAAATAAACGAAAGAATATCCACCCCATTTGTCACATCAAAAGAAAATGGAACTGGATTAGGTTTAGCAATTTGTTATGCAATTGCTAAGAGAAATAACGCAACGATTGATTTTACAACTAGTGAAAATGGTACGAATTTTAATATTAGATTTAATAGATGAGTTCTTTTTGTTAGAAATATTTTTTTTATTTTTTATTAAAGCTTTATTTAAATATAAATTAAGTGCTATATAATCACATATAAGTTGTTAGAAGTAATTATAAATTCTTATATATTATGGGTAAAATAAATAAGAGTTTGGAGTTGGTAACACGAAACTTAAGTACAACACCCGTATTGATACGGCTGACAAATACGTCCTTGGGGAAGGACGGTTACTTTTTTGAAGTATTATTGATGATGGCAACGATTAAGCTAATAAGCGCAATCGTTGCCATTACACTTTCTAGCATCTTATTGTTTCAGTTTCCATCAGATCATACATTGTGAATTTCGTCACAAAAAATACATAATATCGAGAATACACTCTACACTTTATATGTTAAATTTAACTTGTGAAAGTCATAACAAACTAAAAGGTGGTAATCTTATGTTCTTAGTAATCGGATTTTGTGCAATGCTATTATTTTATTTAGTCGCAATCACAACATTAGTTATTTTAACTTATAGACAAGGGCCACAAGATTGTATAATGGAAGACATCACAAAATTAGCACATAAGTAAATTTTTTAAGTAATTATAAAGTTCATTAAATGGGGTGCCAAAAAATTCGGTAAACTGAAATTTGGCACCCCTTTTCTATTGATTAACAGGAACTTAAAAAAATACAATTAATACATAAATAAAAGTTTATTAAGACTAACAAAGTCTAACATAATTCATACTTTAATTAGAAGAACTTCTATTTGGCTAACAGACAAAAGGAGTGTGCAAGATGGAACGGAAAAAAATAAATAAGCTTATAATTTGGATGTTAATTTTGTCGCCGGTTTTATTCTTCCTAATACCGATATTAGTCGGTTTAATTTTAACGCATCCATTTAGACGAAAAACAGAACAAACGCCTGCCGATTTCAACTTGCAATTTGAAGAGGTTGAATTTAAGAGTAATCTTGATCAAGTTGTGCTAAGAGGATGGTGGATACCAGCAAAAAATTCAACATCTAAAACTGTCATCACTGCACACGGGTACACAGATGAACGAAGTCAAAAAAAGATTAATGGTCTTCGAATTGTGCAATCAATCCATGAAAAAGGGTATAATGTATTGATGTTTGACTTCCGTAATAGTGGAAAATCAGGTGGACGAACAACAGGAATTGGATATTATGAACAGCATGATTTATCGTCGGCAGTGGAATATGTGATTAACCAGCGAAATCAACAAGAAATTGTATTGCTTGGATGGAGTATGGGTGGGGCGACTTGTTTACTGGTTGGTAGTCTTCATCCGCAAATTAAAGGAGTTATTGCAGATAGCCCATTTCATGATTTACAAACTTATTTGGAAGATAATTTAAGCGTTTGGTCAAAATTACCTAAAAAACCGTTTACTTCAATCATTTTACGTTCGATGAAACATTTATTAAAGATTGACCCAAAAGAAGTATCTCCAGTTATATCAGTTCAAAAAGGAATGTCTACAAATTATTTATTAATTCATGGAAAGAATGATTTGAAAGTACCATTCAGTAGTAGTGAAATGATTTATGAACAAATCCCTAATGAAAACGAAAAAACATTATGGCTTACAGAACATGGACATATTACAACATTTATAGAAGAACCGGAACCATATACGAAGAAAGTAATTGATTTTATTGAAAAGACGTTTTTAAATGCAAATTAAATAACTAATTGTGAAACAGATGAACCTTAAAGAGTGGTTTATCTGTTTTTTTATTTGAGAAAGATATTCTTCAGTACATGAAAGTAGAGCGTGTAGAAAATACTATTATTTATAAATTGGTTTAAATAAAAAGTATAATTTTTGCCCCAAAAGCTCTATTTTACTAAAAAGGCAGGCGAACTAAAATGGCAAACGAATATCGTTCGCGAGAGGAACGTAAACGGCTGGAAAAGCCTTCTAAAATTTCCAATAAGCCAGAAGGCTTATGGAAAAAAATTACTGTAACATTATTATCAATCGTAATTGTTTTCATACTGATTGGTGTAGGAATATTTTCATATTTAGTTAGCGGAGCACCCGCATTAGATGAATCAAAACTACAAGTACCAATATCTTCGACTATTGTTGATAAGGATGGCAAAGTTGTAGCAGAGTTAGGTAGAGAACAACGTACAAAAGTGTCCTACAGTGAAATTCCTAAGGTTGTAGAAGACGCATTTATTGCTACTGAAGATGTGCGGTTTTATAAACATAAAGGCGTAGACATTCGGCGGGTATTCGGTGCAGTTTTAGCGAATATTACTGGAGGTTTTGGATCGCAAGGTGGAAGTACAATCACCCAGCAAGTAGTAAAGAACTCATTTTTATCTTCTCAAAAAACAATTAAGCGTAAAGTTCAGGAAATGTACTTAGCATTTAAATTAGAACAAAGATACTCTAAACATCAAATATTAGAAATGTATTTAAATAAAGTCTACTTTTCAAATGGACTTAAAGGGCGAGGCGTATATGGTGTAGCCAAAGCTTGTGAAACTTATTTTAGTAAAGATTTATCTAAAATTACCTTACCAGAAGCAGCAACTTTAGCAGGTATGGTGAAGGCTCCAAATAGCTATAATCCTGCAAAGCACCCTATTGAGTCACAAAATCGTAGAAATACGGTTTTAAGTCAAATGAAAAAATATGGCTATATTACAGAGGAACAATATACAACTGCAAAAGCAATTCCAATGAAATCATTAGTAAAGGTTCATGAGTCTGGTGGGACAAAATACAATTCATTTATCGATGTAGTCGTAAATGAAGTAGAAAAAAACAGTGATGCAAATGTTTATACTGATGGATTAACGATTGAAACAACATTAGATCCAAAAGCTCAGGACAAAGCAGATGAAATATTAAGTAGAGGTAAAAGCTTCTATCCAAGTGATGAATTTCAAACGGGATTTGTATTATTAGATACGAAAACGGGTGAAATTCGAGCAGTAGGTGCAGGTAGAAATACAAGTTCTGGTGGTTTAAACTTTGCAACTGATATTAAAAGGCAGCCGGGATCTTCAATTAAACCTATTCTTGATTATGGTCCAGCTATTCAGTATTTAAAATGGTCAACTTATCATCAAATTCTTGACGAACCTTATGCATATTCTAATGGTACACCTATTAGAAACTGGGATCGAAAATATAAAGGTAATATTTCAATTCGATTAGCATTAGTCGATTCTCGAAATATTCCAGCATTAAAGACTTTCCAGGCTGTAGGAAGTGATCGTTCTAGAGAATTTGGGAATGGTTTAGGGTTTAATTTTTCGAAAAATACATATTATGAATCTTATTCTATAGGAGGATTCACAGGTGTATCAGCAATGGAGATGGCAGGAGCTTATGCTGCATTTGGAAATGGTGGAATTTATAATAAGCCTCACTCTGTTAAAAAAATTATTTATCCTGATAAAACTGAAAAAGTATTTGAAACTAAGCCTAAACAAGTAATGAGTGATTATACTGCATATATGGTAACAGATATGCTTCGCGATGTAGTAAAAACACCACTTGGTACTGGTAAGAGAGCAAATGTACCAGGTCTTGATATGGCAGGGAAAACAGGTACGACAAATTACTCTGATGAAGTAAAACAAAAATACGGATTTCCGGATAATGCAACTCGTGATAGTTGGTTTATTGGATATTCTTCTGATGTTACAATGGCAGTTTGGACAGGGTATGAAAAAAATAAAAAGAATAATTTTCTTGGTAAAGGTTCAACAAATATTGCCAAATTCATTGCAAGAGATATGTTAGCGGCCAATGGAGATCGAAACGCTATATTTAGAAAACCTTCATCAGTTGAAGAAATTCGAAACGAATTATACATTCGAGGAGAAAAAGTAGATGATATTCCTAAAGATATAGTGATTGAGTCTGCAAAAAATGTTAAGGCAAATTATGACCCTGTTACAAGTAATATTTCTTTAAATTGGACGTATCCTGCAAATCTGCTTCAAAAAACGTCATTTGAAGTCAGTTATACTGTAAATGGTGCAGCGGGACAAACTCAAAAAATTCAGGGTACAGCAACAAGTATTAATGGAATTGTCCCTGGAGATATTGTAAAAATAACGATTATTGCTATGAGTACTGAAGGTAAGAGTGGACCAGTTACAGTTACTGTTGATTTATCTTCAACTGAACAACCAACTACACCACCAACTACACCACCAACTACACCACCAACTACACCACCAACTACACCACCAACTACACCACCAACTACACCACCAACAAATGAAGGTGGACAAGGAACCGGAAATGGACAGGGACAAGGAACTGGTAATGGGCAAGGGAATGGAAACGGGACAAACCCAGGTGATCAAACGCCGGGTACAGGAGGAGACAATGGGAATAATATTGTAAATCCGATCGTCCCTAACCCTAAAAATCCTCATTAAATTTAAATTTAAAACGCATTGAGAAAATATCAATGCGTTTTTTCAAGTGAATAAAGTTAAAGGAGTATTAAAATGGAAGATAACATAAGTATTAATATTTTTTTAAAAGATTCGGATAATCCATATGCAAGTTTTTATAGCGATGACTTTTTACACTTAGGCTCTGATTTAGAAGATTTTATATTATCTAAACTACTTAGTGCTAAAAGAAAAAATATAGAGCTACTATTTGTTGGTCAAAATAATTTTGATGAAAATTCATTAAAAACTGCAACGTTGAACTCATTTTCTAATCTAATGAAAACTGATGAACGAATTTATGCTAGAAATATTAAAAAGACAATTATTTTATTTGTTTTTGGTATTATCATTGGTCTGTTTTATTTAAAGCTTCAAAAAAGTCATGCCTATATCGGAGGCATATTAAGCATAGTATGTTGGGTATTTATTTGGTCAGGTACAGAAGTATATTTCTTTGAAAATATGCAAATCAAACAAAAGATTAAAAAGTGTAAGAATATTCTTAATGCAAATATTTACAAAAAATGAGAATGCTAATGCCCCCGAAAAGTCGGGGGCATTAAATTTGGCTGTGTTATTTTTTAGTGTTTGCTTTTTGAAAAGCTTCGCTCAAGATGTAGTAAGATTTTTTTAATCGTTCATGATATATAGGTTTATCCCATTTTTTCCAAGTAAAAGAATAAAAATCATCCTTTAAAAGTTTACCATTTTTTTGTCTAACAGTTGAATAGGATAATTCCTTATTTGATACAGTAGGACGATAAGTAACAACTGCTACTTGAATTTTCTTTATTTTTTTGTGGCTTTCTAATCCACCTTTCCATAGATCACCCATTATTTCCCGTGTACTTGGATCTTTCACATTTAATAATTGCCATGGGATACGAATTTCTATCACATGATTTTTTTCGTTGAGGGAAACATCAGTTAAAGAATTAAAATCTTTATGAAGTGGGTTTCCATCTCCGAACATTAATTTACCTGTTTCGTATGACGCTAAAGGTAAATTTAGTGATTTCCCGTTTAAATTAGGAATGACAAGCGGTTTATTTAATCCAAGCATGATTTTATGATAGATCCCGTTATCTTTCATATTTACATTAGGCTTAATTGGTGCGTAATGTAAAAGATTTGCGTATTCATAATAAAATGGATCATAATAGCTATCCACTAGAACATGAGAATCATTAGGTCCATTTAAGTCAATTACAAAATCAATGCCATTTTCAGTTTTTACCGTTTTGTCATTTGGAAGTTGATGTTGTCCTTGACCTGGTAACGTATCAAGTAAAAGCATAACTCCTGTTTTAGACCAATCAAAAGGTTGTTTCGTTTTTTCAAAATTTAAAAGGAAATTAATTGACCGCTCGTCGCTAGACATTGACCAATTCTTTAATTTACGTTCATTGTCGTTTTGATCAAGAGAATTAATAAAATTAGCATTTTTCATATTTGCCGATTTAATTTTATTTTTTTTCCAATCACTTCGATTACCATCTACAGAAATAACATGTTTTGAACTGTTAGGATCAAAAGATAGTAAACCAAATTGCTGTTCGCTCGTTTGTACATTTGACCAAAATGGTCGGCGTTCAGGATCATCTAATTGCATATTATTCCATGTTCGTTTAAACCATTCATCTTGCCATGAAAATACAATTCCGCCCGCCATTTGCTCCATTTGAATGTCTTCAAATAGATGAGCATTTATTTGTCCTTGCTCAGTTTCATTATGAAACCCTTGATTCCATCCATAACGATTGCGATGAGTCATACCACGTGAAGATGGTATGCCAAATTCTGAAATTAAAACTGGCATAGTATGTATTTTTCTTAGTTCATGTAAATATCCAGCATAACTATTCTTCTTACCACGGAAATCAATATAATTCGTATATGCAAGTTCATAATTTAAAAATTCCGGATAATATGGGTATACATGATAGGAAGCAAAATATCCCGGATATAATGTTGACTTTGGTTTGACATGATTCGGATCTAAAGAAACCATATCTTCATTTACCATCGGTTCATTTGGATGATGAATCGGATCGGTCGTTACCCAATTCGCAAAGCTAATTGGACGTTGCCAAGCATATTTTTCTGATTCATATTTCACGGTATTGTCTAACATTTCTGCAAGCCAAACTTCAAATGGTGTTGCATTGTTTGTTTGAAAGTACTGACCATTAAAGTCAACAGTACCTTTATGTTTATCATTTGTTGTTTTCATCATATTTGGGTCCCACTCGATTCCCAAAATCCAACCAATAACGTATTTTGAAATATTTGAGTGATACTTTCCCGAAGCGTGACCTTGTTTTTGGGGGATTTGTGCTTTCCCATGAATAACATCAACTGTTTGACGAATATCATGTTGAAACTCTTTTGTAAGACCCTCATTGTAAATATCTCCTAATGAATTCATCTTTTCCTCATTAAGCCAAACACCGTGAATTAAATAGAGTGGGTGTTTCGTTTTTTGATTGTATTCAAAAAGTGCATCATAAAATGCAGGAGGATGGAGGGTATATACTCGAATAACATTTGCGTGCATCTTTCCAATTTCTTTGAGCCACCTTAAATATTCGGATTTTGTTATTGCTGTTTCTCCTGGAAAGTGTCCTGGCTTAGCAATCCCAAGATTTACACCTTTCAGAAGGAGATCGTGTGGGATTTTTGTTTTATCAAAAAGTTGAAAATAATTTTTACCGATTTGAGCAGGAATTGTAATGTTATTTGTTTTATATGTGTATGTGTTAACTTTCTTACTTACTTTACTAGTCTTTGTCTGATGGAATATGATAAACGTCACACCCATCATTAGAAAAACCATCAGTAAAATGATCCATTTTTTTTTATTTTCCTTCATCTTTCTATCCTCCAAAACATTTGAAACTTATTCGTTTAGTATGCTTTAAGGTAATTTCTTATATTCGTTAGGAATGTATAAGTTAAACTTATAGAATGAATTGATAAAAAAATAAAAGTAAATTCAAATTAAGAACATTTTGACTATGTATTTATTGCAAAAGTCGGTTAAAAAAAGTAAAATGTGGTTAAATTAACGTTAAGAAAAGTGGGAATCGTTATATTTTTATTAATGAGAGGAAAAAAGATGAATAATACTGATGGAATCAAACCTTCAAGGAAATATGCTAATGGAACTGTACATGAGACTGCTAGCGGGAAATTTAAAGTATTAGATCGCTATATAAAAGATGGTGTAATAATGATTAAGCTCCAATGGTTAGAAAGCAATGTAATTGAAGAAAACAAAGAAGTAAATGTCTCTGCTTCGATTTATAAATTTCAAAAAAGCAGAGGAATGAATGAAAATAGCGCTTTATCACAGCCAGTAGAAGTACAATTACTACATGATATCAAAACTAGCTTGGACCGTTTATTTGAAATATTAGATATAAGAACTGAGCTTTTAAATCATGCATTAGAAAAAATAGATGAAAATAAAAAGAAAATCGACGAGAATAGAGAGACTTTAAAGACACAACAAATAATGATTGAGGAACAAAATAAGAGAATAAATACAATCGTAGATAAATTGATTGAAAAAATGTAATGATAATCTAATGATGATTTTTTGATTTTTTATCATTATGTTGGAGTAAAGAATGGAATGTTTAGAGTTAATTGTAAAATAAAAAATGAATCTTAAAAATAATAAAACCACAATTCGAAAATAGCCGAATTGTGGTTTTTGTTTTATATTTGGTAGTTTCTAGGTAATGGGGATGATGTCTTAAATTACCAACAAATAAAACGTTGATTGAATGTTTATTTAACGTTAATATTAGATAATGTAAACTTGATTTTTGGAGTTTCTTTAGTTTTTAACGTTTAGTTTGTGTTGTTTAAGTTAAGTCATAGATGAAACGATTACTTTTAAAATTGCATTTTAATGTTCACCGATTAATACCAACTAGATTAAAGTGAGCGGGTGATAGCGTGCTTGATATTCAAACTGAATATCCAAATGTAATGTTTATAGGAAGTGAAGAGAAATTTAATGATCAAAACTTTTGTGATGAAAATAACTATTATTATAAATTAGTTAAGCCCAATCAGAATAATTTAGCTCTGTTTGAAAAAATAGATTTATTTAATCCAGATGTCCTAATTTTTTTTATGGAAGAAATACTAAACACATTTAATATAGAGAGATTCAATCAATTGAGGGACTTTTGTGAAAGAAGATATATTTCAACAATTTGTATATGTAATACGACTGATCAAATGACAATGAGTGCTCTTATGCCTGATGCTGTACTTAGTGAATCAGTTGCTGGAATCGAACTTCACAAGTATATTAATAAATTCGTTCATCGTAGAAATCAAATACAGGAACAAGTTTTAATTGATCCTATTACTGGTGTTTACAATTTTAGATATTTAAAAAATGAGGTAAAAAAACAATTAGAGGATTTAAAACGTAGCTACGAATCATTTTCATTGGTGTACGTAAAAATTGAACAAAAACAAGACTATTTATTGAATAATTTAATCGAAAAAAGTTTTATTCAAGTTTTAAAAAGAAGTTTAAGATCGTCCGATTTGCTAGCACATTTCAAGAAAAAAGGATTTGTATTATTGCTACCAAAAACGGTTAAAGAAGATGGCATTAAATTAATGAATCGTTTATCGTTATCATTTTCGGAGGTACCGATCTCTTTTGATAATCGAATTCACTATTCGTCATTTAATTTTAATGTGCTTGAAATTCCTGACCCAAGTATAAGCGCTGACGATTGTTTAACACTACTCACTTCTAATGAAATGGATTCAATGATTCAATTTGATTCTTCAACTAGTAAGAATGAAAATATGATTCGTAAACTAAAAGTAGCGGTAATAAATGAAGATCGCCTAATACGTGAAATGTTAAAACATCAATTGTCAGATTTGGGTGGAAAATTATATGACGTTGAAATCAAAGTCTATATAGATGGTGAAGAATTTTTAAATGATCCTTGGCACAAGCAAAATGAAAGATATCTATTAATAATCGATCGTATTTTACCTAAAATGGGCGGCTTTGAAATCATACGAAAAATGCGTACTAGCTACGATCGTAGAAAATATTTATGCTTAATGATTGGAAATAAAAGCTCTGAGAAAGATATTGCTATCGCACTAAAAAGCGGTGCAAATGATTACTTGGAAAAACCTTTTAGTCTGAAAGAACTACATCTTCGTTTAAATAAAATGTTAGGTATAACAGATAAATGAATATAGCCATCATTGTTTTTCTAACTGGAATATTTTTTCTATTATTATTTTCGATCTATATTTATTTAGTGTACAAGAAAATGATTAAGCAACAAAAAAATAAGAAAAAAGAAGAATGGCTAAATGGAAACATCTTATTTGTTGAAAATTATTTAATCAAAGGTGAAATTTCTGCTTCGTTTATTCCAAGAAAAGAATTTGAGTTTGAAGCATTAGAAAATATATTTAGCAGTTTTATGAGTATTATCAAATTTGAAGAAGGATTTGATCCAATTAGGCCAATCATCAATTTATATTTTATCTCGAGATATAAAGATAAACTTAAACATGGTAATTGGAGTGAACGGATGAATTCATTGTTATTTATCAATCAATTTAAAATAAAAATGATGCAAGAAGATTTAATTCAACATTTATCATGTAAACATTGCTCCCTTGAAGAGAAATTTAATATTTTTCTTATTTTGGCGAGTTTTAAATATGAGAAATTAATGCAATTGTTAGTTGACCAAAAAAAAATACCCTCATTTTTACTAACGGAAATTTTGTATCTACATGTTAATGAAGACAATATCCATGAACTACTTAAAGACTTCGATAATTTACCGGTGAGTTTCAAAAACCCTATTTTGGATTTGATCAGAATTAAAAGTTTGCGGTCTGAGCAAATCCATTTATTACTTGAGAAATTAATGACATCAGAAAATGATGAACTAAGAATACGTTCATTCAAAACAATTGCATCTTTAGGATATATTTCTTCACCAAATTTAATCATTCAACTCTTGGAATCAAATGAGAAAGAGATGCAACTTAGTAATGAAGAAAAGTTAATGATTGTACGATTAATGGGTAGTATTCGCAATGATTTATTTTTGTCTTATTTATTTAAGTTAATTTCAGACAAAGCTTATATGGTAAGAAATGAAGCTGCTAAATCGATAAAAAAATATAAAAATGGAGAAGTAGTTCTTAATAAAATAATCGAAGAACACCCCGATGCATATGCAATAAATATATCAAAAGAATGGTTGGAGAGGACTGCGGACTATGATTAATATTTTCTTTTTAATACTTAATAAAGTGATTATCATTTACGTGTTGCTCCTTTGTTCAACTTATTTATTTTTATTTTTACTTGCATTTATGCGATTAAAGAGAGAAAAAGGTCTACATCAAATTGAACAATATAAAAGATTAAAAGAGTCTGCCTTTACTGCCCCAATTTCAATACTAGTTCCTGCATATAATGAAGAGGTAGGGGTAATTAATACGATTTTATCATTAGTGACTGGAAGTGGTAGGTTAGATTACCCGGAATTTGAAGTAATCGTCATTAATGATGGATCAAAAGATTCTACTTTACAAAAAACAATCGATCGTTTCGAGATGAAAGTAGTAAAAAACAAGGTATTTCATAACCATCAAGGGATTGAAACGAAACCAATTAAAAATGTATATCAATCAGCAATTTATCCCTTCGTATTTTTAATTGATAAAGATAATGGTGGTAAAGCTGATGCATTGAATGCTGGAATTAATTTTAGTAAGTATCCTTATTTCGCTTCGATTGATGGCGATACAATCCTTGATTCTGATTCATTTATTAAAATAATGAAACCGATTATTGAAAATACTGATGACGAAATACTTGCTACTGGTGGAAACGTATTAATTGCAAATGGGAGTAAAACATCGCTTGGTAAAGTAAATGAAATGCTTCTTTCGAAAAATCCACTTGTAGTAATGCAAGTGATCGAATATATGAGAGCATTTTTAATTGGAAGAATTGGTCTAAGTAATAAAAATTTATTATTAATTATTTCTGGAGCATTTGGTGTATTTAAAAAGTCAAGAGTCATTCAAGTAGGAGGATATTTAACAAATACGATCGGTGAGGATATGGAACTCGTAGTCCGACTTCACCGTAAAAACATAGAAGAAAATTGGGGAGCAAAAATCGAGTATGTGGCCGATCCAGTTTGTTATACTGAAGCACCGGATTCATTCAAATATTTAAAAACACAAAGAGTAAGATGGCACCGTGGATTATTTGAAAGTTTGTGGGCTCATCGTAAAATGATATTTAATAAAAATTACCGTTCAATCGGATTTATTGCAATGCCATATTTTTTCTTCGTTGAATTTTTAGGACCAATCATTGAGTTTTTTGGCTATGCGTCGTTAATTATAAATATTATTCTAAACACTATAAATATTGAATATTCCATTGCACTTTTAATTTTAATGATTATATATGGCTCATTTTTCTCAGTTAGCGCAGTGCTTTTAGAAGAATGGCGTTTAGAAAAATATAAAAAAATTAGTGAGTTAAACCGTTTATTTTTCTATTCATTGACAGAAGCGATTTGGTATCGTCCGATTTTGACATATTGGCGTGTAGTAGCAACAATTAGCATATTCTTAGGACAAAAAAAGGGTTGGGGAGAAATGAAGAGAAAAGGTGTTTAACTTTCAGACTGCCCGCCAAACGCTCGCTTTCTTCGTTGCTTCGCCTGCCTGCGCGGTGCTCATCGTCTAGGGTAACTCCGCTCCTCACCAGGCTTCGCGCCTCGAAAGACAAGCGCTTACAATCAGTCAAAAAAAATCAAGCTTTTAGTACAATCTTAAAGACTGCTTAGCGGTCTTTTTTTTGTTTGTTAAAAAATCAAATGTAAAAAATTTAAGCCAAGTCATTATTTCTGCAATTTTATTAAACTAAAAAATCAGAATGATAAATATAAATGAGTAATAGAGCATAAATAGAGTATAGCGGAGGAGTGAAGGATGATAAAGGGACTAAAATTAGTGGGGCTAATCGCTTTCATTACAATTTTGAATGTGATTGTATTCTCTCCAGGATTAATCGGAATCCAATTAATTAATGCGAGTGCATTTCAAACTGCATTTGGGGTATCGTTCATAATTGCGAATTTGTTAGTACTTCTATTTAATATGTTTCAACTATATTTCAAGCCTGTTAAGGATAAGCCGATTAAGCAGCTAAAAACAAATGAAGATTTCGTTCTTGCTTTAAGTCGATATAAAAATAGTAAAGTACTAAAAGAAGATATTATTACTTCAATTGAGCAAATCGAACGAATGAAAAAGAAAAAAGGCGTATTTTATAACTTATTAACCGATCGATTTTCTCCAACCGAAATTACATACAACAAGTTTGCATCTGTTGTGGACGAGGTTGAGACATTATTTTATTTAAGAATAAGAAACATCCTAAACAAAATTAGTACTTTTGATGAACTTGATTATAAAAAAATAAAGGGGAAAGACGGATTACGTTACTCAAAGTCATTAATTCAAGAGAAAACAAATCTTTTTAATGAATATATCAAATTCGTAAAAAGAGCAATTGAAATGAATGAAGAGATTCTTGTTAATATTGATAAATTAATTTTAGAAATTTCAAGACTAGATGAAATAGGAATTGATGATATTGAAAAAATGGAATGTATGAAAGAAATCGATTCGTTAATTCAACAAACAAAATATTATAGGCAATGAATGAAAGGATGATAAAAATGAAGAAGTTTCTTTTTGCATCTATTGCAGTGATCGTTGTAATTTTTCTTCTTGTCTATATTGGAATTAATATGACTTCGGAAGATAAAGTTGTGAAAATTACTGATAAAAATAAAAATCAGCAATTAGCTAAAATGATCTCAAAAATAAATATTTCGAAAGCAAAACCAATAAAAGGTCAAATTGACTTAAATACAGCTGATGTAGCAAGTGAACTCCCTGATATTTCAAAGTTTCCTGTATCTGTAGACAATACGACTGATCATTTTGTTGAAATTTTCTCATCTACGGAAAAATCAAGTGATGGAAAAAATGGCTGGTTAAACGAAGTCGCAAATAAGTTTAATGATGCAAAATTCAATCTAGATGGTAAGCAAGTATCTGTAAAAATAAGAAACATTGCATCTGGTACTGCAACAGACTTTATTAAATCTGGTAAATATGTTCCTGATGCCTTTACACCGTCAAATGAACTTTGGGGGCAAATGATTACAGCAAGTGGAGTACAAACAGAAACCGTATCCTCGCGATTAGTTGGGAATGTTCCTGGTATTGTCATTTCAAAGACAAAATATAATGAGTTAATGAAAAAGTATAGTAAAGTCGATCCGAAAACCGTCATCGAGGCAATGACAAAAAACGAACTATCAATGGGATATACCGACCCATTTACTAGTTCAACGGGACTAAATTTTTTAGTTACTACTTTAAATTCCTTTGATTCAAAAGATTTACTAAGCGATACTGCTGTGAGAGGGTTTGAAAGCTTTCAAGCAAATGTGCCATTCACTGCTTCTACGACTCTTCAAATGAGTGATGCAGCAGAATCAGGCGTTCTAGATGCATTTGTCTTAGAATATCAAACATTTGTTAATTCACCTGATTTAAAAAATAGTTACGAATTTATACCATTTGGAGTGCGTCACGACAGTCCACTTTATGCTTTAGGGAACTTACCAAAAGAGAAAATGGATATTTTGAAAAAGTTTGCTGAATTTACTGGTCAAACTAATCTGCAATCACTTGCGAAACAAGATGGGTTTAATGGGTTGAATAATTACAAATCAGATCTTAAAACGATTGATGGGGATACTTTAAGTGCTGCACAGAAACTTTGGAAAGGAAAGAAAAATACTTCAAATCCAATAGCTGCGGTTTTTGTAGCAGATGTTTCAGGTAGTATGGATGGTAAACCATTAAATGAGCTAAAAGAATCACTCCTTAAAGGTCAAAAATATTTAGGAAGAGATAATAGTATTGGCTTAATTTCATATTCTGCCGATGTTACGATCAATCTTCCAATTGCAAAATATGATGCAAATCAACAATCAAAATTTGTTGGTGCCGTATCTAGCCTCGATGCAAGTGGAGATACAGCAACAAACGATGGAATCCTTGTAGCAATTAATATGCTAAAAAATGAAATGAAAAAAAATCCAAATGTAAGACCGCTCATTTTTGTCCTTACCGATGGCGAGACCAATCATGGGAATTCATTGAAGAATGTAAAAGGACTTATAAAAGCATATAAAATTCCAATTTATACGATTGGTTATAACGCTAATATTAAAGCGCTTGAAAGTATTTCGAATATTAACGAAGCTGCAAATATTAATGCTGATTCAGATGACGTAATCTATAAAATTCGTAATCTCTTTAATGTTCAACTTTAATTAGTAGGAGGATTTAAGAATGTCATTTTCTATGCAAGTTGTAAATGAAGAGGAAATCAAGGCAGTAATTGAAGAACAAGTAAAGCCTGTACCAGAGGAAATAATGAAATTAAAGGCAACAGCAGATGCAAATGTAGCGATGATTATGGAATTAGACACTGTATCAAAGGAAACGTACGAAAAACGAAAAGAAATTCTTCAATCAATCGAATCATTTGGATTACAAACGATGAAATCTTCTTCGAATAAAAATTCTCTTCTAAAGGTTTCACTTGGTCAACTTGCTAAAAGTGGAGACGAAGGTGGGCAAGTTGCAAGAGGATTATCAGAGCTTCAAGTTCAATTAAAGGATTTAGATCCAAGTGCAATTAATTTTGCAAAATCGGGATTTTTAGGTAAGTTATTTAATCCTATTCGTTCATATTTTCAAAGATTTGAAAAAGCAGATGTCGCAATCGCAGATATCGTAATGTCACTTGATAAGGGGAAAAAAATTCTTGAAAATGATAATACGACATTAGAGCATGAACAATTATCACTTCGTATACTTTCAAAAACACTAGAAAAGGAAATCCAACTTGGAACATTAATGGATGAGTCAATTGAAAATCAAATTGAAAAAGCAAAAATCGAAGGCGAAGATCAAGAAAAAATTAAATTCATCTCAGAAGAAGTTCTTTATCCGTTACGACAACGAGTCATGGACCTACAGCAAATGTTAGTTGTCAATCACCAAGGAGATATGTCATATGAGGTTGTTATTCGGAATAACCGTGAATTAATTCGTGGTGTTGAACGTGCAAAAACGGTAACGATTTCTGCACTTAATACAGCTGTAACGGTAGCGAGTGCTCTATATAATCAAAAAATCGTTTTACAAAAAATCAAAGCTTTAAATCAAACAACAAATACGATTATTGAAGGTACTTCTAGATTATTAAAGGAGCAAGGAGTTGCAATTCAAAAGCAAGCCATGGAGTCAGCGGTTTCTGTTGAAACACTAAAAACTTCATTCACAAACGTCATATCAGCGTTTGAATCGATAAGTACATTTAAACAAGAAGCTTTGCCAAAAATGCGTCAAACAATCCTACAATTTCAAGAATTGGCTGAAGTCGGTTCTAGGCAGATTCAAAGACTTGAAAAAGGGGATCGAATCGGATTATAGAAGATACTGGAAAAAGATATGTAGTAAGTGACATATCTTTTTTCAATTAGCCTTTCTCTACCATTCATACTCCATGTAATTAGTTCTATTTATGTACAACAATTAATAGGATTCTATAGTGGTAAAAAGGAGGGGGAAAGTGTGAAGCATTATAGAGTTATTGGGAAAAGTGTTCCTAAAAAAGAAAGCTGGGATAAGGTATCCGGAAGAGTTAAGTATATTGATGATGTTCAAGAGGTTGGCACACTACATGCTAAACTCGTAACGAGTACCCATGCTCATGCAATTTTAGGTGATATCGATACAAAACAAGCGTGGAAGGTCAAAGGTGTACGGATGATCATTACTGGAAAGGACTATCCGCTGCTTTTAGGTACAACGATAAAAGATCGACCATTGCTTGCATTTGAAAAAGTACGTTACTATGGTGAGCCAATTGCCATGGTCATAGCAGATACGGAAGCTATTGCTATTAAAGCATCTACTTTAATCTGTGTTCAATACGAACCCCTTCCTGTCGTTAATTCACCTGAAGCTGCATATGAAAAGGATGCTCCCCTCGTACATGAAAATGTTGAACAATATTTAATTGATGAATCATCTGGATTAACAGGTACGTCTGGTGGAATCCAGCCTATACCTGGTACAAATATAGCAAACATACAAGGAATCCGAAAAGGGAATATTGATCGGGGCTTTGCTAACTGTGACGTCATTGTAGAAGAAGAATTTTCATTTAACCAATCTGATCATACAGCAATCGAGACAAGATGTGCGGATGTAGAAATTAAAAAGACCGGCGAGGTTATAATTCACTCTGCTTCACAAGAACCATTTGAAATGAAAGATTTAATTAGTGAAACATTCAATATTGAAGAAGGGAAAGTACTTGTAAATATCCCGTTAGTCGGGGGCTCGTTTGGTGCTAAAACAAGTGTGCAATTAGAACCGCTAGCATATGTAGCCTCTAAGGCAGTTGGTGGAAGAAGAGTTAGGCTTCGTAATAGTCGTGAGGAAGATATTGTTACATCGCCAGTTCATATCGGGTTACATGCAACAGTTAAGATGGGATGTACAAATGATGGTAAAATACAAGCTCTAAAACTCTTTTTTTTATTTGACGGTGGTGCATATGCTGAAAGGTCTGTTCCGATAACGAAGGCTGCAGCATTTGACAGTACTGGACCATATAAAATAGATAACGTTTGGTGTGATTCATTATGTATGTATACAAATCATCCGTATGTAACTGATTTTCGGGGATTTGGACGGACAGAAGCTGCTTTTGGTGTAGAACGAACGATGGATATAATGGCTAAAAAACTCGGGATAGACCCTTTAGAATTTCGTCTATTAAATGCGATTTCCCCAGGTGATACTTCACCTACGCAAGTACTTTTGAACAAAAGTAATCTAGGAGATATAACGGAATGTTTGTTGCAGTTAAAGGAACTAATGAATTGGGATAGAGGACAACGAATTGAAATTTCGGATCGCTTTGTCCGTACAAAAGGAATTAGTTGTGCTTGGAAGAATGGGGATCCACCTCCTGGTGTTGGAGCGGGGACAATTTTAACTTTTAACAAAGATGGAAGTATTAATATTATTAGTGCTGCTGTAGAAATTGGGCAAGGTACTAAAACCGTATTAACTCAAATGGTTGCTGAAAAAATGAACATGGACGAAGATGAAGTGTTTATTCAAATGGAAGTAAAGACCCAGGATTCTCCTGATAATTGGGAAACTGCTGCCAGTCGTACAACATATATGTCTGGAAATGCAGTGCTTAAAGCATGTGATGATGCCATTAGACAATTAAAAAGGACTGCATCCATTGTACTTAAAGTTCCGAAAGATGAATTAGATGTGGCTAATAAAAAAGTATTTAAAAGAACGGACCCATCTGTTTCAATCGATTTTTCTGAGATTGCGCTTGGATATATTTATCCTAATGGTAAAGTAGCCGGAAATCAGGTTGTTGGAAGAGGGACATATATGATTCCTGGCTTAACAGAAATGAATCCAGTTACTGGAAAAGGTGTTCAAGGACCTGAGTGGGGTGTGGTCGCACAAGGTGTGGAAGTTGAATTTGACAGAAGGGATAATACATTTAAGTTATTAAGAGCAGTAACTGTTTCGGATGCAGGTCAAATTTTAAATTATAAAGGCGCGGAGACACAAATAACAGGTGCGATGAATATGGGACTTAGCTTTGCAACGAGGGAAGGATTTATTTTTGACGACGAAGGGAAAGTCTTAACGACACAATTTCGATCGTATAAAGTTATGCATTTTGGTGAGCAACCAGAGTATATTGTTCGATTCGTTGAAAACCCAGTAAAAGGTGCTCCATATGGGTCCCGAGGTCTAGGAGAGCACGGTTTAATGGGAATGCCTTCAGCGGTCGCAAATAGTTTATCTCTTGCTGCTAATGTTTCACTACAAAAGTTGCCTTTAACTCCGGAATTTATATGGAAATCAAGGCTAGAAGCTGGGGAGGTGCATTAATGCTCCACTTCAATTTTGATTATTATCGACCTGCTACAATCAAGGAAGCAGTAGATTTATTTGTTAAACTCGATAAAAAAGGAAAGAAACCTATCTATTTTAGCGGTGGAACAGAGGTTACTACTTTAGGAAGATTGAATCTGATTCATACGAAGGCAGTAATCGATGTAAAAGGAATTCCTGAATGTAATGCCCTAGAAATTAAGGAGAATTCCGTGGTCGTAGGTACAGCCCATACATTAACAAGAGTATTTGAATCGAAAATTTTCCCTCTACTAGGTGAGGCGTGTGTGCGAATCGCTGATCGAACTTCGAGGAATCAAATAACTTTTGGCGGTAATCTTGCTAGTGACATCATCTATCGTGAAGCAGTTCTTCCATTGCTGCTTTCTAATAGTACATTAGTGATAGCAGGTATTGATGGAGTCAAAGAGTACCCAGTAGAAGAAATTTTTAATGAAAAACTACGCTTAAAGCGGGGAGAATTTTTAGTTCAAACCAAATCTGATGGAATGTATAGAAAGTTTCCTTTCTTTATTGATAAAAAAAGGAAAAGTGAAAAGGTTGATTATCCTCTTATTACACTTGAATTATTAAAAGTTAATCACGCATACCGGTTAGCAATTAGTGGATTATGTGCGTATCCATTTCGTTCTTATGAGATGGAGCAAGCTTTAAATAACACGAATCTATCAGCCCTGGAGCGGATTAATCAGGCCATTCTTGCAATACCAGCACCGGTCATAAGTGATATACGTGGTTCAAGGGAATATCGTATTTTTGTCTTAAGGAACTTACTTCTAGATGGATTAGTTAATTTGGGAGGGGTGAGAACGTGATACAGAAATTAAATCTTGATATAAATGGAGAACAACGAACGGCGACTATTAGAATGGCTGATACGCTTTTAGATGTTTTAAGGGAAAAACTAGACTTAACAGGAGCAAAACGTGGCTGTGAAAACGGTGATTGTGGGGCTTGTACAGTAATAGCGGACGGATTACCAGTAAAAACATGTATGATGTTAGCGGTTGATGCTGTCGGAAAGAAACTTACCACAATTGAAGGCTTACATGATGATCCAATGCAGCGTGCTTTTGTGGAAAAATGGGCTTTTCAATGCGGGTATTGTACTTCGGGTTTTATCCTAAACGCTCATGCACTTGTAACCGAGCATCCTGACGCAACTGAAGAGGTCATCGAAGAATGGCTTAGTTCAAATATATGTCGTTGCACTAGTTACCAGGAAATAAAAGAAGCCGTATTATCGGTTTTAAACGAACAACGGGGTAGACCTAGAAATAGACGCTAGCAAAATACTTACCTCTTAAAAATCGAACAATTAAATATACCCTATACTTGGAATATAAAGTTCATTGACCCTGGTTTCATATTATGATTGATACCTAGTGAATAAAAATAGCCTACGTTAATAAAAACGGAGGCTTTTGCATTTTTATTAAAGTTACAGTTCAAAAAAGAAAGCTAGGTGCTACTTTGGTTTTTAACATTTTGTGAAATAAATTGGAATCGTTCCAATTGGCGTAATCTGGTATGGAATAGGGTTCAAAACGACTGGAACTGGAGGCAGATTGGCAATAACGCTTTTCCGATTCTTATGACGAGAACCTTTAACACTTACTTTTACATGTTCACTATTTGAGTCATTTTTATGAATGCTTCTCTCATTATTTCGACCAAATAAAAAATCATCGAACTTATTATTTGAAGCCATGTTAACACTCCTAAATTCAAATTTTCGTATGTATACCTAATATATACAAATTTAGGATTAATGAATGGGCACGTAAGGGGTACTTCTTTAATTGAATTCATTTTGATAAACAATTAATTTACGAAACGTTTAACCTCTTTAGTAATCTATTTAAAGTTGGGGGATATACCCACTAATAATCTTAGTTTTATTAAATTGTAAGATTATGAATCACGCTATTATTTCGATCTCATTCGTTTAAGATCTTCTTTTGGAGGAAAACCAAATAATCGAGAGTATTCTCTACTGAACTAAGAATGGACTCTCATACCCTACTCGGAATGCTACATCTGCTACATCTGCTACATCTGAAGATTCGGATAGTAAGAGAAGTCGCTCTTCCTGTAATCTTAAGTGCTTCTGAAATTGTAGAAGACTAATTGCAGTTATATCTTTAAAATGTCTATGTAGGGAAGAAACACTCATATTTGCTATTTCTGCAAACTCTTCAATTCGTAAAGACTTGTGAAAATTCGCTTTAATTTGTACAATGACTTCACTTATTCGATTAGTAGTGCTACCTTCGATGGCAATTTGTTGCTGCATCTAAAATTGAACCTTCTAATTCGTTGACAAAAATCGCTTGTTTTGCATTTTTCATTGAATTAGTGGGAAATTCAGTATCCGTTAAAATTTCTAAGATTTGACTTGGATTAAATTAAATTTTTAAAGCTAGATATGGAGCGTTCGGTGTAGCTTCAATAACTTGGCCAGTAACAGGTAAATCAACGGATGCTACTAAATAATTTCCAGGGCCATACTTAAAACGTTCATTTCCTAGTAATAATTCCTTTACACCAGAAACAACTATACATAGAGATGGCTTGTAGACCCTGTATTTAGGATCAGTAATATTTGACTCTCGAATGAAAAATAACGAGTTAATTGACGTCTCGTTAACACCTTCATGACTAGTATTGCGATCAATAATTTGGATTAGTTCGCTTAGTAAGAAACGTTGATTTCAGAAATATAGTCCTTCTTGCTTACTTTATATTTATAGAAACATTTAGATTTTTCATAGGATCTGTAAAAGTGAGTGGATTAGGCAATTATTTAGGAGGAATGTGTTAACAAACACTGCTTATTTTAACGCATAATTAAGTATATCAAACATATCTTCAAAACTATAATATTATCATTTCACCTTTTACGAAATAAATTTAAAACCCATAAAGGGAGAGATTCCTATGAAACTGATTGCATTAGACTTGGATGGTACTACACTCAACAGTAATAAAATAATAAGTGAAGAAACGTTAAACTCGATTAAAAAAGCTCAGGCAGCAGGACATATCGTGATGATTTTATCCGGGCGTTCACCAAGTTCAGTAAATGATGAACTTTCAAAGTATGGCTTAAATTGTCCAGTTGGAGGTCATAACGGGACGGCATTATATGTGAACGGTAAGTTAATTGAACTAAATTCAATAGGGAGACCTCAAATACAAAAAATCGCCTCAGTAATTGAGAGTGAAGACTTACCGTACAATATTTCTACAAATAAGGGAATATTTGCCCCAAGTAATTGGGATAAACGATTTAAACAGGTTGTTTCATCTGGGCGTGTTCCGAAAGAATACTTCTTAAACAGACACTTCAAAATGTTTACTACACCTCCAAATGTATATGGGCATTCGTTTTTTAACAAAGTTCATGAATTAATTGATAATGAGGATTTTACGATTCAAAAGTTTCTTATTTTAACCCTTGAACCAAAGCAAATGGAGAGACTTGAAAAAAGATTAAGAGTCATAGATGATATTTTTATTACGAGTGCCTCACCTTTTAATCTTGAGGTTACACATCTAAATGGAAATAAAGGGTATGGTTTAAAAGCAATGGCATCATATTTTAATATTCCATTAGAAAATACAATAGCTATTGGAGATGAAAAAAATGATCTACCGATGTTTAATATAGCCGGATTATCAATAGCCATGGGGAATGCTGAAGAAGAAGTAAAACTCTCATGTGATGTTGTTACATTAAGTAATGATGAAAATGGTGTTGCTTATGCATTCGAAAAATATATTTTTAAAGAGTCAAATGTACTATAATAGTATAGAAATCTAAATACATCTAAATAAGCAACGATTTCCTTGGTTAAATGTACGAGTATGTTACATTATCCAAGGTTGTTTTTATTTGTCTATTTTAACTAATCGATTAAAATATAGATGGGTAAGGGGGACTGAATTTTGGTTAGACGGATAAAAGATCTATTTGCCATTAAGGGGTATAGTTTATTTGTCATCTGTTTATTATTTGTAGGGATCGGACTTTCAATCACAACTCCTTATTTATCACTGTATTCTACAAAATATATAGGGATGAGCTCTGGAGCATTTGGTATCTTCATGGCAGTGATTTCATTAAGTGGTGTTTTAGTTAATACATTTATTGCTGAACGTTCTGATCGAGGGATTGACAGAAAATGGATTATTATGATTGCGATGATTTCATCAGCAATAGGTTATGCATCGTATTTACTATTTCATAACTACTATTTATTATTAGTTTTTGTTGCTTTATTTAATGGATTAGGTGCAGCGGCCATGCCACAAATTTTTGCTTCCGCACAGGAGTCGGCAAATGCAAGTTTATCTAAAGACAAGACGTTAGCATTATCAACTTTACGCTCACTTGTTTCTTTAGGATTTTTAATTGGACCATTAATTGGTACTATAATTTTAAGAGCAAAAGGTTATCATGGACTTTTTTGGGGAACATCTAGCATTTATGTAATGATTACTCTTCTAGTATTCTTCTTTTTAGAAAATAGAAAGCCAGTTCAGCACAATATAAAAAAGAAAAACAAGACAAAAGTCACAGCCGCTAAACGAAAACAACTTAGACTACCGTTTATTGCTTTTATCTTATTATTTGCAGTTAGTACAATAAATTGGATCAACACACCTCTTTTTATCGTCAATGAGTTACATGGTACAAATACAGATGTTGGATTAGTCGTTAGTATATGTGCAGGTTTAGAAATTCCAATCATGCTTGTGTTGGGAGTACTCTCTAAAAAAATCTCGAATCATGCATTGATGATCTACGGTTGCTTTATTGGTTTACTCTATTACTTAACCTTAAGCATATCAACTCATACATGGGAGTTAATCGTTGCACAATTACTACAGGCAACATACATTGCTATCGTAATGGGTAATGGTATAAGCTATTTTAACGACCTACTACCAAATTCACCCGGCTTTTCTGCATCGATTTATGCGAATTGCTCCACAATTGGAAGTTTAGTAGGAAATTTAGGCGGAGGTCTGTTTGCACAATTAGCAGGGTATCGTAATGTATATTTACTTTGTATATTGTTTGTAATTTGTTCACTCTTTATATTATGGAAATCAAAAAACAATGTGGAAATGGAAATATCGACAGGTCATAGTCAATCTGTGTAGTTGATGAGTTACACAAAGATTTATGAAACTGCAAATAAGATTGCGTTATCTGCAAATAAAGTAGGCTAAGTGCAATTAAAAATGACAAAACAGCAAATAAAATTGCTGTTTCTACAATTAAAAAAGTCAAATCTGCTTACCTTTTACTTAAAACGAAAATTGCTAAACAATAGACAAAAACGGGCTATTCATTACTGGGGGTGATGACAACCACTGGTACTCCCCCAATTAAGGAGCTTAATACTTTCCTACAAAATAGATGTTATTTGAAAAAAGTGATCGCTAAATTTCTATTGGGCGATCACTTTTTTTATTAAAATTTACATCTCATTATAACTGCCCATATTTCTTCATTTTGTTATAAAGTGTCACCCTGGAAACACCAAGCATTTTTGCAGCAGCTGATTTATTTCCATAAGTTACTTTTAGGGCATGTATTATTAGTGACTTTTCATCCCCTTCGTGTAATTCTGCTTCTCCGAGAATAGGAGATTGAGAATTTGTGTGTCTTTTAAAAAATTCATTTGGCAATTGTTCAGATTTGATTATATTATCATCTGTAAATATCATTACTCGCTCAATTATATTTCTTAGCTGCCTGATATTGCCGTTCCAAGGAAAATGCATGAATGTTACCATCACTTCCGGAGAAATGACTGGAACCGGCTTCCGGTATTTGATGGAAAACTCTTTTAAAAATAATTGGACAAGTTCGGGAAGGTCTTCCTTTCTGTCTCTGAGGGGCGGAATAGGGATCGTAACCACATTTAACCGATAATATAAATCTTCACGAAATAAACCTTCTTCCACCATTTTCTCCAAATCCCTGTTAGTTGCTGAAAGAATTCGCACATCTATTGGAATAGGTTGGTTTCCGCCAACTCGATAGTATTGTTTCTCCTGCAAGACACGCAGCAATTTTACTTGAAGCTCTAATGGCATTTCCCCAATTTCATCGAGAAATAATGTTCCACCCTTTGCTGTCCCTATTTTTCCTAGCTTCCCTTCTTTTATTGCCCCTGTAAATGCACCTTTTTCATAACCAAATAATTCACTTTCAAAAAGCGCCGAGGGAATGGCCCCGCAGTTAAGATCAATAAATGGTCCTTTTGAACGGGGACTTGCTTTGTGAATAGCCTGTGCAAACAACTCTTTACCAACACCGCTCTCACCAGTAATCACGACGGTTGCATCTGTATGGGCGACTTTCTTGGACAAAGAGATGGACGTTTTTATCGCTTGGCTTCTTCCCTTTATTTTGTGGAAGGGATCGATAATATCTTTGTTCCCAATCTGATTTTCCAAATCTTGAATATACGCAGTAGTAGTTGTAAGTTCATTATTTAGTTTTACAATTTCTGTAATATCACTTTCAACGGAAATCCCGCCTACCACCTTATCCGTGATGAATATTGGTAAGGTGTTAATTAATACATGGACATCTTCCTGCGGCTGGTTATAATGCCGAATAACCCCTTTTCCTTCCTTCATTGTGGACATTAAAACTACTGAATCCTCTTTAAAGCGATTTGTAATTTTAGAGCCGATCATTTCTTCAGCAGAAGTTTTGTACAAATCTTCTGCCTTAGGATTCCATGCAACAACTTTTCCATCGCTGTCTACTATTGTAATGGCATTATCTACGGCACGCAGAAGCGTCTGATAAACACCTGAAAGCTTTTGCCACTCTTGAAAAATAGCATTTATTAATGTAGTAAAGGGGACCCTGCGCACTTGCCTTCCAGCTTCATCAACAAGAACAATATCTTGGTCTAGAACTATTTCTTCAACCTCTGAGAGCAAGGTGTCGATAGAGAATTGTTTTATTTTTTCTGTATGAATCTCCTCATCTAAAGGAAGGGAAATGGACAGAAGTGAAACTTTTTCTTTTAACATAACCAATCACCTTATCACTGTTTAATGGTTTACAAAAGTGTTTACATTTTACACTCCGTTTACACTTTTGTAAATATATAGTTTACACATTTTTCGAAAAATCAAGTATAAAGTAGTCTTTTAAGTTGGCACAAAAATTGCATTTAAATAAAGCAACAAAGAATTTGAGGGGGGGAAAACATGCAATCTTATAAACACGAACCTTTTACAGACTTTTCAAAAGAGGAGAATATAAACGCTTTTAATCAAGCATTAGATCTTGTAAACACACAGCTTTGGAAAGAATATCCCATAACCATTGGCGGGGAAAAAATCATAACGGATCACAAAATCACATCATTTAACCCTGCTAATAAAAATGAAGTGGTTGGGGTTGTTTCAAAAGCAAGCAAAGATTTGTAGCAGGAAAATATGGGAGGAATCAATATGATATTGAAAGATTTTTTTATGGCCTTATCACAAAACCAATTTCTTAACAGTGCAGCTAAAAAGTATGGTTTAAAAATGGGGGCGCAAAGTGTTGTAGCTGGTACAAATATTGAAGAAGTAATTAAAAGCATTAATGAGCTAAATAAACATGGGATCTCATGTACGGTCGATAACTTAGGGGAATTTGTCTTTAAAAAGGAAGAAGCAATCCAGGCTAGAGAACAAATTCTGAAAGTCATCGAAGCTATTCATAAGAATAAAGTAGATGCACATATCTCGTTAAAACCGACTCAATTGGGCTTGGACATTGAGTACTCTTTTTGTTTGAGTAATTTAAAGGAAATTGTTCACCAGGCACATCAATATGGGATTTTTGTTAATATTGATATGGAAGATTATGGACACTTAAAGCCTTCGTTTGATCTTTTAGATGAGCTTTCTTTGGAGTATGATAATGTAGGAACCGTTATCCAGGCATACTTCTATCAATCACAAGAAAATCTCGAAAAGTATAAAGATTTTCGCCTTCGTATTGTAAAAGGTGCATATAAAGAGCCTGAGGAATATGCGTACCAAGACAAGAAAGATATTGATAAAAACTTTATTAAGTTGATAGAATGGCACTTGTTAAATGGAAAATTCACTTCTATTGCAACACATGACCACAAAATCATCCAACATGTTAAAGATTTTGTAAAAAGAAATAATATTCCGAACGATAAATTTGAAATCCAAATGCTGTACGGCTTCAGAAAAGACCTTCAATTGAAACTAGCAAGTGAAGGATGCAATTTCTGCACTTATGTGCCATTTGGAAAGGACTGGTACGGTTACTTTATGCGTCGGCTTGCGGAAAGACCACAAAACTTAAACCTAGTAGCAAAACAGGTCTTTAATAAAAAAAACAACACCATGATTGGCTTAGCGGTCGGTGCCTTTACATTAGGAAGATTATCTAAAGTAAACAAGAAAAAACAGAAATAATAAAAAAATAAGGTGTTCATAATTTAAAGCGAAGTTGGCTGAATTCACAACAACAACAAACTTGCATGAATTTCATTGTGATCATTATGTAGTGTGTTATATTGTAAAAAATGTGAATGTGTAGCAAGAGATCGTATACCAGTAACAATCTATTTAATAATAAAACTAGTGATCGAGTTCTCCCTGTTTTTTACAATTAATTTGTATTCGTTTTTGTTTAATGAGGTGATTTAATTACTATCATTTCTTAATTAATTTACATTAGAATAGGTACTTCTCAGTGTTCAAACAAAGCTTTTCTTATCGAGCTAACGCTAGCATTATTTCAATACGACATTATTTCAATAAGATCGTAAAAGGACTGTCAAAATTTGTAATAATCCCCTTATAGTAGACAGTTAAAAGAAAGGTGCTGTACTGTCTACTATAGGGGGAATTTTTTATGGGGAAAATTAGAAAGACATATGATAAAGAATTTAAGCTTCAAGCGATTAAGCTGTATTATGAAGAAGGAATGGGCGCTAATAGTATTGGTAAGGAATTAGGGATTGGTATTTCAATCGTTAAACGATGGATTAACCATTATAAAAGAGAAGGCATCCAAGGACTTGAAGAAAAACGTGGCAAGGCAACAGGATTTAATAAAGGCAGACCTAGGATTGAACCATTAAGTGATACAGAGAAGATCCAAAGATTAGAAGCTGAGAACGCATATTTAAAAAAGCTCTTAGCCTTGAAAAAGGAGATGATACAAAAAAGAAAGCCTTAGAATATAGTGTTATTTATGAGCTGAAAACAAGTTATCCTGTTGTCCTACTTTGTAAGATTGCAGGGGTTTCTAAAAGTGGATTTTATAAATGGGCTAGAAAAAAAGAGTGTCCTTCAACAAAGCAAATTGAAGATCAATTTATAGTTTCTAAAATCAAAGAATGCCACCAAGATCCAGACATAAATGAGAGCTTTGGATATGTACGAGTTAAAACATGGTTGAAGAAAGTTCACGGCTTGGTAGTAAACCATAAGCGAGTATACAGACTTATGAAGGAAAATGGAATTCAAGCTAAAATCCGTGTGAAAAAATGGAAGCATTTTGGACGAAAGGAAAAATACGTTATCTCTAATAATTATTTAAATCGAGAGTTCAACACAAAAGATCCGAATAAGAAATGGGTAACTGATATAACTTACCTTATATTTAACGGGAAACGATTATATCTTTCCGTTATTCAAGATCTGTATAATAACGAAATCGTTTCTTACCAAATCAGCGAAAGAAACGATTTAAAGCTAGTTTTAGATACAGTAAAAAAAGCACGAAAAAAAAGAGATGTACGCGGACTCCTATTACATAGTGATCAAGGATTCCAATACACCTCAAAAAGATATAACCTAACACTTAAAAGATACAATATAAACGCAAGTATGTCTAGAAAAGGAAATTGTCTGGATAATGCATGCATTGAAAGCTTCTTCAGTCATTTTAAAACCGAGTGTTTTTACCGCTATCAGTTTAATGATCAGAACCAGGTTGAACATGCGGTAAAGCGATATATTTGGTACTACAACAATAAAAGATTTCAAAAGAAATTAAAATAACCTTAGCCCTATTGAATACAGGGCTAAGGCTGCTTAAAACACCTTTTTTATTAGTGTCTACTTGACAGGGGTAAGTCCAATTTAGACAGTCCTTTTTCAAATATTAAATTTCTAGATTTTACTTTTTAACAGAACCTTGATAAAAGAATGTAACTTAGTGTGAAAAATTTAGTACAGCGACCGCTTGGTTTAATGGACTTAATTGAACTAAAATTATTCATAATTACTGTATAAGACTCGACTCTGAATTTAATAGATTGAGGGTCTTTTTTACTTTCAACAGATGGATTTGAAAATAAACATTTGAATAGTCTACTTTTACTCAATTCCACCCATCTTTAGGATAAATTTCATGGAAATTACTATCAGTTAGCCAAAAGTGCCGTCCTATTTTCATAGTCTGACGATCAAAAAAGGATATTTCTGATATAAAATTGAATACTTAATTGGGACTTTAAGCTTAAAAATTATTTAAATGAGAAGGATGATCTAATTTGACTTTAAATTTAACATTTATGAATAATCAAGATTTTCAGAGGTTCCTAGAAATAGCAACTGTGAATTTTGCGAATAATAAAGTGAAAAATGGAAGTTGGAAAGAAGAAACAGCTTTAGAACAATCTAAGGCAGCATTTCAATCTTTATTGCCAGAAGGTGAAAATACTGAAAATAACTATTTGAAAAACATCGTTTTAAATGAAGAAACGATTGGTTATATCTGGTATTCTATTAATAAAAAACAAGAGCCAATTTATGCTTATTTATATGAAATTCTCATTTATCCAGAATATAGAGGACAGGGATTCGGTAAAGAAACGATGGGTATGTGTATAAAAGAAATTAATGAATTAGGGGTAGATGACGTTTGGCTTCACGTTTTTGGTCATAATCAAGGTGCATTGAATCTATATCAACAACTTGGATTTGAGATAACCGATTATAACTTAAAGGTTAGTTCTTCACGTTTTAAATAAAATCAAAAGAATAAATTAATAGTTTGAAAGGAGCTGATTGTCATTCAGCCCCTTTTTTCAAACACAGTTGTTGAATTGTAATTAGTTAAATCTGTTTGTCGAGATATTGAGCTAGAACCTTCAAACCAGAATCTAAATCCTCTAAAGATTGAGTAGAAGAAAGTGCAATACGTAAATACTTTTCAGAAGAAGATTGTCCACTTAGAAAACGATCTGAATGAAACACACGTACACCTAGTTTTTTCAAATCTGCTTCTAAGTTTACCCCATTACTATGACTATGAATAGGAAGCCAACGGTAAAAACTAAGTGGATGACCAATCTTATTTACAGGGAAATAGGATGAATAAATATCGTTTACATTTTCAGCTAACTGTTTCTTTTGTTGAACGATTTCATGCGCTTTACCTGATAAGATTAGCTCAGTAATTACTTCTACATCAAGTGATGATGTTTTTACGTTAAGATTAAAAATAGCCTTCAAAATTTTTTCGCGTAGTGCATCCCCAAAAACTATGTAAGCAACTCTCAAACCAGAACAGATGGACTTGGATGTACCACAAATATATACGCTTTGTTCTGGAAGTAGGTTATACATCGGTTGTTTGTAATCTGAAATTACTCCCGCAGTTATAAATGCATGTATATCATCTTCGATTAAAATTAATCGATGCTTCCTAATTACAGAAGCTAGTTCAAGTTTTCGAAAGTCAGAAATCATAATAGTAGTAGGGTTACTACAAGAGGGCATTAGGAATATGCCATGTATATTTAATTGGCTACATTGCTTTTCAAGTTCATCTGGCAACATTCCAAATTGGTCGGAATGAATAGGAACTAATTGAATGTGAAGCGTTTTTGCTAACTCTATAAAATTCGAAAAAGTGTAAAAGTCGGTTGCAATACGATTACCTGGCTCAAATAAACTTGCTAAAGCAATGACCAAAGCGTTTTGAGTACCAGATACAATCGCTAAATTATCTTGAGCAGCTTTAATACCGAAAGCTTCCATCCAGTTTAGTGCAGCTGCCTTGTGATGTGGTATTCCGGTAGGATCATTATAATTTAATAATTGATCTAAATAGCTTTTACTGACTACTTTCTGGATTGCTTCAGTTACAATACTATTCGTTTGTTCAAAAGAAGCTACAAAGCCAAGATCAATACTATTTGCTGTTTTATCTGTTGAAATCGTGATTGAATGGGCTGCATTTGGAGCAACAAAAGTTCCACTTCCTGTAATCGCATAGATTAGACCTTTTATTTCACATATTTTGTAGGCTCGAGTGATTGTCGTAAAATTTAAGTCAAGAAAATCAGCTAATTCGCGTTGAGGTGGTAACTTTGTACCAGGTGCTAGAAAGCCATTAATAATATCTTGTTCTAGTTGTAGTGCAATGGAATTATAAAAAGGACGTTTTAAAGACGATTTATCAGGTTTCCAAGACATTGGGTAATGTTCAAATGAATTTACTGGCATATACTTCACCTCTATTGTTTAATTCCATACAATTATATCATTTTTGTATGGAAATCAAAAAATACAATTCTATACATAATTGAGTAGAAACTTTGTAACCATTCTTAAAACTGTACTTGATTTAATTTTTAGAAAATTGTAATCCATACAATTATTTCGTTTTTTGTATGGATTCTGTATGTTAAATTATAATAAATTTAACGATACAGGATGTGAAGCTATGAAAAAGGGGAACAAACTTTGGATGGCATTTCGATTTGCCTTTCCACACACGATACCCATTTTTGCAGGATTTTTATTTTTAGGGATAGCATATGGGATTTTTATGAACTCTTTAGGATTCAGTGCCATTTATCCGATTTTGATGGGGCTAACAATCTTTGCTGGATCGATGGAATTTATTGCAGCAAACTTATTACTGATGGGTTTTAATCCAATTAACGCACTGTTACTAACTTTAATGGTGAACGCGCGACATTTGTTTTATGGAATCTCAATGTTAGATAAATATAAAGGCACTGGAAAGAAAAAAATCTATTTAATTTTCGGACTATGTGATGAGACTTTTTCGATAAATTATACCGCTGATATACCAGATAGCGTGGATAAGAGTTTGTACATGTTTTTTGTTACATTCCTTAATCATTTGTATTGGGTAATCGGTGCAGCAATAGGAGGAATTTTTGGATCACTTGTAAAATTCAATACTAAGGGACTTGAATTCGTCATGACTGCCCTTTTTGTTGTTATATTCATTGAGCAGTGGAAAAAAGAGACAAAACACATTAGTGCAATAGCAGGGGTTGGTCTTTCAACCATTTGTCTTATTATTTTTGGTGGAAATAACTTCATTATTCCTGCGATGCTCTCAATTCTTATTACACTTAGTGTACTTAGAAAACCATCTAAACCTTCTAAGAAAGTCGAGGTATCACTATGACGATGAATATATCCCAGCAAATTATCACAGTCTCAATGGTTGTTTTAGGTACAATGCTTACAAGATTTCTTCCATTTATCATTTTTCCACCGGGGAAAGTTACACCGAAGTATGTACAGTATTTAGGTAAAGTCCTACCGTCTGCAGTAATTGGACTATTGGTCATCTATTGTTTTAAAAATGTAAATTTACTTACTGGAACTCACGGTATTCCAGAGCTTATTTCAGTATTTGTAGTAGCGATTCTCCATTTATGGAAAAGAATGATGCTTCTTTCGATCGCAGGAGGTACGATTGTATATATGATTCTTGTGCAATTAGTTTTTTAATGAAAGAGGAGTGAAATGATGAAAGAGTATAGATGGAGTAATGAACAAATTAGAAACCAAGTAAATGTTCTTGATGGAGTAATTAATCCACATATCATTTTAAAAAATGCAACGTATTTAAATTCATATTTGAACCAATGGCTCCATGCAAATATTTGGATTTATCAGGATCGGATTGTTTATGTAGGAGAAGCACTTCCAGAAAACTTGAATGAAATTGAAGTAGTAGATTGTGAAGGGCAGTACATAGTACCAGGTTATATTGAACCTCATGCTCATCCATATCAGCTCTATAATCCTCTTACTCTAGCAAAGTATGCTGGACAATTCGGTACAACAACATTAATTAACGATAATCTAAAATTATTCTTAGAATTGCCTAGTCATGCTGCTTTTGAATTATTGAATGATTTTAATAATATCCCATCAAGCATGTATTGGTGGTGTCGTTTCGACGCACAAACTGAATTTCCGAACAATGATGAGCTATTTAATTCGGAAGATGTTATGTCTTGGCTCGAAAATGAATTAGTCTTACAAGGTGGAGAACTAACTGCGTGGCCAAAGCTACTAAACGGTGACAACCAAATGCTTACCTGGATACAGGAGACAAAGAAATTAAATAAGAAAGTGGAAGGGCATTTTCCTGGAGCTTCAGAACGCACTTTAGCTAAGTTAATGTTATTAGGTGCAGATTGTGATCATGAAGCAATGACAGGAAAGGAAGTACTTTCGCGTTTAATGCAAGGCTATATGGTTTCATTAAGACATTCTTCGATACGACCTGATTTAGAAGTACTTTTAAAGGAAATTAAAGAGCTTGGCATTCAAAAATTTGATCGTTTTTTCTTTACGACCGACGGTTCACATCCTTATTTTTATGAAAAAGGAATGACTGATGAATTAATAAAAATAGCAATCCGTCACGAAATACCGTTAATTGAAGCATATAATATGGCAAGTTATAATGTAGCTTGCTATTATAATATGGAACATTTACATGGTTCAATTGCCACAGGAAGAATTGCAAATATTAATCTACTAGAAAATAAAGAAAACCCAACACCTTTAAGTGTATTAGCAAAAGGTAAATGGATCAAGAAAGATGGGAATCTTATCAATCAATATTTGCCGATCGATTGGGAGAAATATCAATTTTCTAGACTAGATTTAAAGTGGACTTTAGAAAAAAAGGATCTGAGTCTTTCAAGCTCATATGGTATAAACTTGATAAATAATGTTATTACAAAACCATATGAAAGTATGATTGATGTAGAAAGTGATGTATTATCATACGAACATGATGAATGTTTTCTTTTAATGGTTGGAAGAGATGGTTCTTGGAGATTAAACACAGTAGTGAAAGGATTTGCTCAACATATGGGTGGATTTGCAAGTTCTTATTCTGGTACTGGAGACATAATAATCTTAGGGAAAAGAAAGTCCGATATGTTGAAAGCTTTTGAAAGAATGAAAGAAATAGGTGGTGGCATGGTACTGGTTGAAGAGAACAAAGTTGTTCACGAAATATCTTTAGCTTTAAAAGGTAGCATGTCTGAATTAGACATGGACAGTCTAATAAAAGTTGAGAAAAAGATGATCGAATTGTTAAAAGAAAAAGGATATAAATACGACGATCCTGCTTTTACGCTATTATTCTTTTCTGCAACCCATTTACCATTTATTCGATTAACTCCAAGTGGATTATATGATGTGAAAAATAAAGAAATTCTAGTTTCTCCAACAAATAGGGAAACTGCATATTAATAGAATTAAAATTGGAATAATTTTTAAAATCTTAACAAAAAACATAAAATATAAAGCTGTATCTAAGGCATGAATCCGAAAATTAATCTGATTCATGCTGTTTTTTTATTTGCTTTATTTAAACTCACAATAATGAAAAGAAACAAAGAAGCGCATACTAATCAAGATAATTTTAGAGTAAAAGATGGTAGGATGATTTATCAAAAATAGTTTTGGTTTTTAGCGAAGGGATGAAAAATAAGTGGATCATTTAAATGGAAGAAACGAAAAAAAATAACAAAAAAACAGGTTGTTTTTATTTTATCTATTATCAATTAAAAAAGTCTCGATTGTAAAATATGCGCTTAAGTGAAGAACCTAAGATTAAGTTAATGCTCAAAAAGAAGATGATTTCTGTTTCTACAGGTTCATCTTTTTTATTTTAGATTGCTTCTATATAATTCTTTTGAACTTTTGTTCAGCTAAAATTTAATTATTTGAAGTAAACTTATGCTAAACTTTAAATATTTTATTTTTTAAATCTCTTTACTTTTTAATAAACTTCTTGATACAATAGCTTTCCGTCTGAAAATTCGGCTATTTATTTATATAAAGGGGGTAGAAAAATGTCTACACAACAATTTAAAGAAGAACTTCAGTATTTAAACACAATTTTATCTGAAATGGAACGGCAGCTAACGAAACTTGAAGGAATTCCCGTTTATACTGGAAGTGATGTAACCGAACAAGTACTTGAAGGCATTCGAGATACAAATCGAAGAAATCTTCGCTTAGCTAAAAACGAACCATATTTTGGGAGAATGGATTTTCAAGAGGAACAGAAAGATTCGGTACCAGTTTACATAGGAAAAGTAGGAATATCAGAACAAACTACAGAAAATCCATTGATAATTGATTGGCGTGCTCCAATTGCAAGTATGTTTTATTCGTTTACAGGAGGAGACAATCCTGCTTATTACGAATCTCCGGAAGGGATTATCGAAGGTATAATCTATTTAAAACGAAATATAGTAATCCGCAAAAAAAATCTCCAACGCGTAGTTGATACATATGTAAAAGGCGATCAAGATGTATCAACTACTGATGATTTTCTTCTATATCGATTAAGTGAAAACAAAGATAATCGCTTAAAGGATATTGTATCTACTATTCAATCTGAACAAAATGATATTATTCGTTCATCCAAAAATACACCTTTAGTCATTCAAGGAGTAGCAGGAAGCGGAAAAACAACTGTTGCTCTTCATCGACTTGCATTTCTTATTTACCAATACCGTGAAACATTAAGGGCAGATAAAATGATTATTTTTGCACCTAATAACATGTTTCTAGATTATATTTCAAATGTTCTTCCAGAATTGGGTGTAGGCGGCATTCAACAAACAACATTTTCTGATTGGGCATTAAATACCCTCGACCATGAAGTAAAACTAAAGGATTCATCAGAAAACCTAAATAAATGGTTCGCAACTGGAGCAAACCGTCTTGAAATCAATCATAATAGTCCAGGTAAATGGAAAGGCTCAACTCATTTTATGTCATATATTGATCGCTGCATGGATATGTATGAAGCCTCAGCAGTTCCTGAAAAAGATTTCAAACCTTGGAAAAAGAGAATGATTGAGAAAGAAACACTTAAACATTGGTTTAGTATTGAATATAAACATTATCCACTTGCTAAACGGAGAGAACGTATTGTTGCAAGGCTTAAGAAATGGATTGATAATGAGCTAAAGGTTATAGAAGAAACGAATATAAGAAAAGAGAAAAAGAAAAAAGCTACTCAATATCTGAATTCTTATATGAAACAATGGCCAAAACATACTGCACTTTCTTTCTATAAATCTCTATTCCCAACAACAAAGGATGCTTCTATTGTAGACGAAATTCCAGCAGATATTATTAAATCCACATCTTTAAATTGTAAAAAGAAAGAGATGGATCAGGAGGATTTGGCTCCGCTAGTCCATATTCACAATCGTCTTTTTGGAATTGAATCAAAGCAAAAGTTCCATCATGTAATAGTAGACGAAGCCCAGGATTTTTCACCTTTCCAAATTGCATTATTAAATAAGATGACGCTTGGAAATTCGTTTACCATTCTCGGCGATTTATCCCAAGCCATTCACGAGTATCAAGGGATTAATACTTGGGATGAATTTTTAGAAGTATTTAATGAAAAAGAAGTAACCTATTATGAGTTAAATAGAAGCTATCGTTCTACAATGGAAATTATTCATTTTGCGAATGAGATTATTAAAAAAGCAAATATACCAGTTAGCCTAGCAAATCCAGTATTTCGAAGTGGAGAACAAGTTAAAATACAAGAAGTAGATCATACAAATCGAATTCAAGTAATCATTAGTGCCATCCATCAATTAAAAAAGGATAAAATGGATACAATTGCAATAATTGGCCGTACTGAGGATGAGTGTGCAATTTTACATAATCAATTATCTGCAGCTGGGGAAGAAGTATCCTTTATTCATTCAAAAGAGAGAAAATACGAAGGTGGAATTTCAGTAGTACCAGTGTATCTTTCTAAAGGACTTGAATTTGATGCTGTACTACTTGTTGATGTAGATGATGTGCATTATGAACAAACCAAACAAGACGCAAAGTTACTTTATGTTGGATGTACTCGAGCACTTCACAATTTGATCGTATTATATTCTGGAAACAAATCTCCACTGATTGGAAAATCATCACTTCAGATTGTTTAACTCCAGTGCAGTGCTAATTATTTTGCTCAATTATTTAATACAAATTACAAAAGAGCATCGATTTTACAGATCGATGCTTTTTTATTTTGACTCGTATGAACTTTCTAAAACTTTTAAAACATTTTCAATTTCCTAAAAACAAACATATAATTCTTCTATTATTGTAAAAAATCTCCTAAAATATGGTAAATCCTACTCTTTTCAACAAGATTAGTAGACTATTAATATTGAAGTATTAAATAAAAAGTAGGTGATCATCATCGAGACAAATCAAGAAGTCGTATTGTATTTGAAGGATTTAAAAAAGGACTATGGTGCAAAAGCGGTTTTAAAAGGAATTGATTTAACTGTTCATCGTGGTCAAATTATTGGCTATATTGGACCAAATGGTGCAGGTAAAAGCACGACTATAAAAATTTTACTAGGACTAGAAGGAAATTACTCTGGGAATGTTGAGATTTTTGGGGAAGAAATTTCAGATCAGAATGTTGAATACAAGAAAAAAATCGGGTATGTTCCAGAAATTGCTGAACTATACGATAATCTTACCGCTAGGGAGTATTTAACATTCGTTGGCGAGTTATACGGAATGGATTTTGATGAAGCTGATGAGAAGGCTAAGAAGATGATGAAGGTATTTGGTTTGGAGGAAGTTTACTTATCCCGAATTGCTTCATTTTCAAAGGGGATGAGGCAAAAAGTCCTAATCATTTCAAGTTTAATACATAATCCTGACCTATTGTTTTTGGATGAGCCACTAAGTGGGCTTGATGCAAATAGTGTGATGGTATTTAAAGAAATTCTAGATATTCTAGCTGCCAATGGAAAAACGATTTTTTATTCATCTCATATTATGGATGTTGTAGAGAAAATAAGTAATCGCATTATTTTGATTAATGATGGTAAAATCGTAGCAGATGGTAGTTTTAAAGAATTAAAGGAGCAAAATGAAGAGGGATCATTGGAACAGATTTTCAATCAGCTTACAGGGTTTAATGAACATCAAGCTTTAGCTGAGGAATTCGTATCCATTGTTAAAGGGGGATAACGATGAAGGATTTCCCTATGTTAAAAATCTTAGATTTTTTCCGACCATTATTTGAATTGTTTGGTGTTGAATATCCTATCATGCGTAAAATTTTAGCAGTAAAATTAACAATGGATAGTCGTCGGACACCGACCATTTTTAATCAAAACAACAAGAAAACAAAGAAAGATGAAGAAAATGGAATCACAAAATCATTAGGAATATATGCTTTACTTAGTTTGATGCTTATTCCATTAGTGCTGTTTGGAAAAAGTTATGTATATGAAATGAGCGCTTTTTTTGGCATTATTATGTTCCTCATTATGACATCAATGATTTCGGATTTTTCAAATGTCTTACTTGATGTAAAAGATAAGGGGATTCTTCATACAAAACCGATTGGAAAAAAGACAATTACTGCTGCAAAAATGGTACACATATCAATCTATCTTTTATTAATAACGACATCAATTACAGCTTTGCCAGTAATAGTTGGGACATTTAGACATGGAATTTTATTCTTAATTTTGGCGATTGTAGAGCTACTTCTTGTCAATTTATTTATAGTTGTCTTAACGTCGATGATTTATTATTTCATTTTAAGATTTTTTGATGGTGAGAAGTTAAAAGATATTATCAATTACGTCCAAATCGGATTATCAATTTCAATTGCTGTAGGTTATCAACTTGTTGGTAGAGCATTTAGTTTTGTAAATCTAGATATGTCATTTTCGCCAACTTGGTATCATTTTCTTATTCCACCTATTTGGTTCGGAGCGCCATTTGAGTTGATTTTAAATCGTAACACAAGTACATATCTTACAGGATTTTCTATTTTAGCCGTAATAATCCCTATTATTGCAATCATGTTATATAGTTTATTGATCCCGTCCTTTGAGAAAAATCTTCAAAAATTATCAAATAATAGTGGTATTAATAGAAAAAAAGACAGTAAGTGGAAGCATTGGCTGACTAAAGTATTTTGCACTAATACTGAAGAAAAAGTATTTTTTAGATTTGCAGATAATATGATGCGAAACGAGAGGGAATTCCGTTTAAAGGTTTATCCATCATTGGGATTATCACTCGTTCTTCCATTCGTTTTTCTATTCAATCAATTACAAATTTCTTCCTATCATCATATCGTTTCAGGTAAAAGTTATTTAACGATTTATTCATCGTGCTTAATCATTCCGAATGCAATCGCAATGCTAAAATATTCCGGGAAATATAAAGGAGCCTGGATCTATAAAACAGCGCCAGTATCAAACCTCGCACCATTATATAGTGCAACTTTAAAGGTATTTATCGCAAATCTATATTTTCCTGTCTATTGTATTTTAAGTATAATTTTTATCGGAATCTTTGGTATTAAAATCATTCCTGATATATTAGTTGTTTTTGTAAGCTCAATTTTATATACAGTAATTTGCTCAAATTATCTTAAAGGATCACTTCCATTTTCAGAGTCTTTTGAGGATGCTCAACAAAATTCTGGTATTAAAATAATGATTGCCTTAGTGTTAGGGGGGATTTTAGCTTTAATTCACTGGGGGATAACTTTTATTCCATTTGGTGTAATGATTTATTTAGTCTTGCTAATTATTGTGACTTTCTTTTCATGGAAGCACGCCTATAAAACGATTTGGAATTTTTGAAACGAAGAATTGTAGATTATTTATTATGACAAATAAAGTAGAGAGCACAATGCTTTCTACTTTTTATATTTTATTATTTTCCGACAGAAGCCTCCCTCTTCAATCGTGTGAAGGGCAAAGCCTAACGATAAGGGGGAGATGAATGTCGGTTGGCGATAGCCAAAACTTTCCTCTCCATGATACAATAGGAACAAATGTTCTTGTAATGTGAGGTGAAAAACAGTGTTAGTCAACAAGGCTTACAAATTCCGTATTTATCCGAATAAGGAACAAGTGGTTCTTATCAATAAAACAATCGGATG
>NZ_JBHVPN010000002.1:464538-546714 GCF_042887255.1 Gottfriedia sp. NPDC057948 | reverse complement strand
CCATTTAAAGATCAAAAAATGCTAATTTTATCATTATAAAATGTTCACTTAAAGTTCGTTTCCCCTATTGACGATTTTATATTTCAACACTCTGATAAAAAAGCAGACTTGTGTCTGCTTTTTTATGTTGCTGATAGACCTTAAAAATAAATATATTCTTTAAATTGCCAGATACTAAATTAAACAAAAACTTGAAACTTCATTTATAATAAAAACGTTATTATTCATTTATTAAACTGTTGAAAGAAGGTTTCTAATTTGGCACATATCTTGGTAGCGGGAAAAATCCCAGAAAAGGCAGAGGAATTATTAAAAGATCATCATGTCATTGTTTATGAAAATGAGCAATTAATTACAGAAGATGAATTGTGTGAGCTTGTTGGTGGGGTAGATGCAATTTTAAGTTTACTATCCACACCAATCACAAAAAGAGTAATTGATGCTGCTAAAAATGTAAAAATTATTGCTAACTACGGAGCAGGATTTAATAATATCGATGTAGATTATGCAACTAGTAAGGGGATCCATGTTACAAACACTCCTCTCGTTTCTACAGACGCAACTGCAGAGCTAACTTTTGGAATTCTCTTAGCTGTTTCGAGAAGAATAATCGAAGGAGACGAACTTTGCCGTACAAAAGGTTTTGAAGGGTGGGCTCCATTATTCTTTAGAGGAACAGAAGTATCAGGAAAAACTTTAGGTATTTTCGGTTTTGGAAATATCGGGCAAGCAGTAGCCAAACGAGCTAAGGCGTTTAATATGAATATTATTTATCATCAACCAAGAAGATTAAGTACTAAACTCGAACAAGAATTAAATGCCACATACGGATCAATGGATGAACTTTTACAGACTTCTGACTATATTACCCTTCATTGTCCTTACAAACCCGAGCTACACCATTTATTTGGAAAAGAAGAGTTTTACAAGATGAAAGATACTGCGTTTTTTATCAATGCAGCTAGAGGCCCTTTAGCAAACGAACAAGAATTAGTAGACGCATTAAAAGAAGGTGTTATTGCAGGTGCTGCTCTAGATGTATTTGAATTCGAACCAAAAATAACAGAAGAACTAAAATCACTTACAAATGTTGTATTAACACCTCATATCGGAAATGCAACATATGAAACTCGTGAAGCTATGTCAGAAATAGCAGCTAAAAATATTATTGAGATTATGGCTGAACGACCACCAATCTCACCTGTAAATCAAATCCTTGTGAAGAATTAAAAATAAAAAGGGTTGTTTCATAAGTTAGATTCACTGACTTATGTACACCCCTTTCTTATTATTTAATTACAAGTACTTTTGTGTCGGAAGTATTTTCGTTCATTTGTTGTTTGTAATCGGTCTTTTTATAAATAATTAGTAGTTTTTTATTCGATTCAGAAAGATCTGAGCGTATTTACTAAACTTTCACATAAAAGTCTCTACAACTTTAAGGGCGTAATACCTTTACTAGTATAGGTAATTTTCTACTTTATTTGCGAATCTCTAAATTTAATTGCAGTTACTAGTTTTTATAAAAAAGAGGGTTCCCATAAAAGTTACAACTGGGATACCCTCTCTTTTCATATTATTGACTTACAGGTACTACTGCACCTTTATATTTTTTAATGATGAAATCTTGAATTTCTTTAGAGTGTAATACTTTTACAAGTTCTTTGATTTCTTTTTTATCTTTGTCACCTTTACGAACAGCGATAATGTTTACATATGGAGATTCTTTACCTTCTAAAGCAATAGCATCCTTCATTGGGTTTAATCCAGCATCAATCGCGTAGTTTGTGTTAATTAACACTGCATCGCCTTCATTGTTTTGATAAACTTTTGGAAGCATTCCAGCATCTACATCAGCTTGGAATTTTAAGTGTTTTGGATTCTCAGCAATGTCTTTAATTTGAGCTGTAGTTTGATCAATTCCAGCTTTAAGTTTAATTAAACCTTCTTGTTGTAATAGGCTTAACATACGACCATGGTCAGCTACTGAGCTACTCATGATAATTTTAGCTCCATCTGGTAGTTCATCTAAGCTCTTATATTTTTTAGAGTAAACTCCGATCGGCTCGATGTGGATTCCACCAGCGTTTTCAAATTTATAACCATTTTCTTTCATTTGAGATTCTAAATATGGAATGTGTTGGAAATAGTTTGCATCTAATTCTTTTGAAGCTAGTGCTTTATTTGGTAATACATAATCTTGGAATTTAACAATTTTTAAGTTAATTCCTTCTTTTTTAAGGATCGGTTTAGCTTGTTCTAAAATAACTGCGTGAGGTACGTTTGATGCACCAACCACTAATTCTTTATTTTTATCTTCTCCGCCTTTATTACATGCTGCTAAAGATAATGCTAAAACACCTGCTCCTAAAATTCCTACGATTTTTTTGAATTTCATTGTTAGTTCCTCCCTTATATGATTAAGCTCTTTTATCTATTTTTGTTGTTACTAAATCACCAATAAATTGAAGAATGAATACGATTAATAAAATAATTACTGTCGCAACAAGCGTTACTTGGTTATTAGAACGTTGGTATCCTTCCATAAATGCTAAGTTACCAAGTCCACCACCACCTACTACACCAGCCATTGCTGTATAACCAACAATTGCGATTGTAGTAACAGTTAAGCCTGAAATAATTGCTGGTAATGCTTCTGGAATTAATACTTTTAGGATGATTGTAAAGGTACTAGCTCCCATTGCTCTTGCAGCTTCGATTACACCTTTATCAATTTCACGTAATCCGATTTCGACCATCCTTGCATAGAATGGTGCAGCACCAATAATTAATGCAGGTAATGCTGCTTTTGCTCCAAGCATAGAGCCAAGTATAAAGATCGTAAATGGAATTAATAAAATAATTAAAATGATAAACGGTATTGAACGAAAAATATTTACAAACGCTGCTAGGATTGTATTAAAAAATTTATTTTCAAGTAACTGGTCTTTACTAGTTAAAAATAAGAATAAACCTATTATTAGTCCAAAAATGAACGTTGCAAGCGCAGCTATTACTGTCATGAATAATGTTTCTTGAGTAGCTAAAAGCATTGCATCCCAATCAACATTCGGAAAAAGTTGTGTCATCTTATGCTACCTCCACTTCAACTTGTTTTGATTCTAAGTAAGCAATTGCTTCTTTGATGTTATTTATGTCTCCAACAAGTTGAATCTTCATTGTCCCATAAGAGCCTTCAGCAGTTTGAACAATTTTTCCTTGTAAAATGTTAATCTCTATATCAAAGTGCTTAACAACCTCAGATATATGCGGCTGATCTGCTTGACCATTTTTAAAGGTTAGCTTGTAAGTATTATCCTTCCCATCACCTTCAGAAATTACTTCACTGTCTTCATCATTGCCTTTGATTTGCGTTACAAATTTCTTTGTAATTGCTTGTTTAGGACGAGTAAATACATCAACAACATGGCCTTCTTCTACTACATTTCCGTTTTCCATTACAGCTACTCGTTGGCATATCTTTTGTATAACATGCATTTCATGAGTAATCAGGATAATTGTAATACCTAGCTGTTTATTAATATTTGTCAGTAAAGCTAATATTGAATCTGTTGTCTCTGGATCTAATGCAGAAGTCGCTTCATCGCATAAAAGAACATCTGGGTTATTAGCAAGTGCTCTTGCAATTCCAACGCGTTGCTTTTGACCTCCACTAAGTTCAGAAGGATAAGCATTCTCTCTACCTTCAAGACCTACAAGTTTGATTAATTCTTTCGCACGATCAATGCTTTCCTTTCTTGAAACTTTAGCAATTTCAAGTGGGAAAAGTATATTTTCTAATACTGTTCTGGACCACAATAAATTAAAATGTTGAAAAATCATTCCTATTTTCTGTCTTGCTTTTCTTAATTGACTAGATGAACATTTCGAAATCGATTGACCATTAATAACCACTTCACCTGATGTAGGTGTCTCAAGCCCATTTAGCATACGTAATAGCGTACTTTTCCCTGCGCCGCTATATCCGATCATGCCAAAGATTTCACCTGCTTCAATAGTTAACGAAACATTTTGTACTGCGGTAACTGTGCCCTTTTTACCTTTGTATATTTTACTTACATTATTTATTTGAATCATACATTCGTTCTCCTTTCAAAACATTCTAACAACTCATCTTTCAATTTTTTGTAAGTAAGTACTTTTTTAGTCTCGTAAAAATAAAAAAACCTTTCAACTCATATGAGCAGAAAGGTTTAACATACAAAAAGTATTCCTTTCTCTCATCTCTCAAAGCACATGCTTTGCAGGAATTAGCACCATTTCAATGACGATCTCATTGACGGTTGCTGGGTTTCATAGGGCACAGTCCCTCCACCTCTCTCGATAAGAGTAATCTTACGATCTATTAAGTTGTTTAACGTAATTTCTTTAACGTAAGTCCAATTCTACAAAGTTAGACACTAGTTGTCAACAATTTTCTAAAAGTTTTTTTTCGTTTTCAACACTTGTATATTGAAAAATCGTTTCCATTAGTAGTAATAATCGATAGTTCCCTTCAAAAGAAGCATCTTTCAGTTTTAATAAAAGTCCTAATCTTTGCGAACCTGAATTTAAATATTCCCATCCATCTTTCGAAAAATTAACTCTAAGTTGCGGAATCGAACGATCAATTATCTCTATAAAAGGAGCCTTTTTACTTAACTTTATAAATAATTTTTCATTTAGACAGTTAAATTCTACAATTCTTTCTTCGATGGGCAAAATAATTTGTAAATATTCTTTTTTTATAAATAAGTTTCTAGCTTGTCCAATCCACTCCTTGATTTCCATAATAAACACCTCTTCTTGGATTCTTTAATCTTATTTTCTCATAGATAAGAGGTGTATTCTTTATATTTCGCTCGACATTTACTTTGATAAAAATCTATATTTTAATTTTATTTCTACAGCATTCAACTCATTTCCCGAGAAATATGTCTAATATCAGGAAATATTTTAAGCCAAATAAAAAGAGTGCAACATTCAGTATGCACTCATCGTTTAATATATAAATTATATTTTTTTAACAATTCATGTAAATATGGTACTGACTGGAAAGCGTAGATTTTTTGTTTCATTTCCCCATTTTCAAAAATAAGTAAACAAGGTACACTTTCAACCTTCCAGTTTTGAGCTTCTTCCACTATTTCATTAATATTCACCTTGCTTATAGGTAAATTTGGCAGAATCTCATTTACAATTTCTAGCATTTTAGAAGCTACTTGGCATGTACCACACATTGCGGTATAAATATAAATAACTGTCGTCTCTTTTGATTGAATTCTTTGCATTATTTCATTCTTTGTCCATTGCTGCATGATCTTTAATCCTCTTTAATTTGTACGTAAATAATCTGTAAATACTAAAATATCCGCCCCTAATAATACACTAGCTAAATGTTGACTCGGAGCTGTTGCCACTTCTCGATAACTTCTATCAATGTACAGATGCTCTGCCTGTGGAAATTCTCTTTTTAACAGTCTTCTAAGCTTTTCACCAGCCTCATCTGCATCTACTAACACATAAATTTCTCTTAAATCTAACATTTCAGCAAGCTCATCTAGCTTTGAAGTACCAACTGTACCATTCGTACAGATAATATCTACAGGCTCCTTTATAATCGTCTGTATCTTTCTCTTATCAGTAGTACCTTCGACAATGATAACTTTTCTTTGATCTTCAATATTCACTGGGCATCACCTAATGTATAGGACTCAAAAACTTTTGACTAAAAATCTTTTGTATATAGTATATTCGATTTCCCTTTTGTTGTTTCCTTTTTTTACCTAAATGAAAATGTCCCTTTAAATTATGTTTTATGTAAATAAGTTAAGCTTTATTACATTTATTATACACATAAAATAAAAAAGCGCCCAATTTGGACGCTTAATTTTAGATAATTAGTCTTGATTAATCATTTCTTCGTATTGACCAGCAGTCATTAACTCATCAAGTTGAGAAGCGTTTGTAGCTTCAACAACTACCATCCATGCTTTTTCGTATGGAGATTCGTTTACGAATTCAGGGTTTTCATCTAGATCAGAGTTTACTTCGATTACTTTACCACTGATTGGAGCATATAGTTCAGATACTGTTTTTACAGACTCAACGCTACCGAATGGCTCATTAATAGTAAGTTCATCGCCTACTTCTGGTAGCTCAACAAATACGATATCTCCAAGTTCTGATTGAGCAAAATGAGTAATACCGATATAGTATTTGTTACCTTCAACTTTTACCCACTCATGTTCTTCTGAATAACGTAGTTCATTTGGAATTGACATTGTGAAATCCTCCTCTGATTAATTACCTAAAATTTTATAGTTATTTTTATAACCAAACCTTTTCAAATACTTCCTCATTAAAACCAACTGTCGCCTGATCTCCATTAAAAAGTAGAGGTCTTTTGATTAACTTACCATCTGAGCTTAAAAGTTCTAATAGCTCGTCCTCAGTTTTTGTTGGAATAACATCCTTCAATCCAAGCTCGCGATATTTAACGCCACTTGTATTAAATAATTTATTTATAGAAATTCCGCTTGCTTTATAAAGATCAGCAAGTAACTCCTTTGAAGGTGGATTTAATGTAATATCAATTGCTTCAACCTGAACATTATGTTCCTTAAGCCAAGAAGCGGCTTTTCGACAAGTTCCACATTTTGGATATGTATAAAAAATGATACTCATTTTAGCAACTCCTCCCATATTCTATTTTATCACAGGGAATATACGAGTTAAAATAGTTCCGTTCGAAAATTCTGTAATAAATTGTCGCACAACAACATTATAACAACATTCACTCACTCAAACTAGTATAATGTTCGTGTTTATGGTGTTTTCGAATCGAAAATCAGATTATTTTTTTGATATAAAGTTTTTTCTAAATATTTTCTACTGAAGAATTAAACTTTTCTCAGCATTTACTAGTATGGCACAATTTATGGAAAAAATATCCTTTAAACTTTTATAAATAATAAATGAAGATAAAATTGTTCATTTTAAAGGAAGACTGACCGATCATTTTGGTTCTAGCACTATCTTCACAATTGTATTTTAATTCCCTAAACTTTCTTTACGTCAGAATATTGAGAATTTATATAAAATTTTAGTAAAATAAAGCATTAGGTACATTCACAGACTAATAATATTTGGATTCCTTTATATAAAATGATTTAAATCATACTAAAAGAAAGAAGGAAACGAAAGTGAATAGTAAGTTACTTAACAAAATCTTACGCCAAATGCAAGAGAATAATTTGAATAAGACAATGCTATCCAAAAAGTCCGGTCTTCATTTAAGTGAAATAAGTAGAATTTTAAATAGCAAACAATCTCTGTCGTTACACAATTTAGATTCATTAACAAAAGCTTTCGAGTTGGTTGAAGATACATTTTATATGTATTATGTAGCTGAGTGTTTTCTTGAAAATGGATTTTTAAATAAACGAAGAAGTGAACCATTTTTATATACTTGTGCTGCAAAAGGATTCGAGGAACCGCTTCAGCAATTATTAGATACATTATTGGAAGAAAGATCGAAGCCTATTCTTACAAAAAATTTAGATCATGTTTTTACTGTTGCAGAAGCACTTTTTAAGGATGGTAAAGAGAAAGAATCGTTGTGCTTATATGAGATTATTATTGAAAGCATGCCAAATCATTTTTCTGAGCAGGTTGCCATTAGCTATTTTAGGAAATTTTATTTGGTAAGGGGTACTGAAGAAAAGGAACAAGCTATAACATTAGCTCTAAAGCACTTGCCATATATGCCACACGATTTCCAAATATTAACTTATAAATGGATAACACAAGTGTATTACGAGAATAATCAATGGGACAAGACAATGTATTATGCAAAGAAATTAGAGCTCACAGCCAGAGAAGTATATTACTATGGAAGAGCTCTCGCATACCAAGGGTTTGCACTAATTTAGTTGGGTGGTATTTTAGATGAAGTATTAGAACTTGCTGACCGATCTGCTAAGGCTAGTAAAATCCATAAAGAGTATGCAATAGGAAATCGTTATATCACATATATAGAATTTGGACAATATGATTGTTTGGATCAGTTTCTTTCTTGGATTGAAAACAGAAATACCGTTCAGGATTATCATATAGGTTTACCATATATACTAGAAGGGTTTGTAAAATCAGGACGTATAATAGATGCCTAAAATCTAGTAAACGCTTCCAACATATTTTTGAAGAGATTAATATTAGTTTAGATCAATATTTACATTATCGTTATGCCCTTGCTTTGTATTATTGCGCACAAGATAAGTTTGATGAAGTCCTTCATGAACTTTTAGATGTAGCGAATAAAGCTTATGAATTCAAACACTTACAGAGATTTAAACAATGTCTTCAAATGTACTGGAAGTTTAAGTCTCAAATTAACATTGAACATGAAAAGAAATTTATTCAGTTATTAACTTAATCTTGCTAGTTTTTTCAATAATAAGAGAAAAAAACTGCCAATCAACAGATCGGCAGTTTTTTAATTTTATACAGTATAACGTTCTTCATCTAATACATTTGCTGCAATTTCACGTTTCTTCGCAATGACATTAATTGGCGTATGACGTGTAAACTTACGAAGTGCTGAAGTCATCATTCTTAATGTATCACCAGACTCCACAGCAACAAGTGTTTCTTTCGCATGAGCTTCGATTTCATTAAATGCTTCTTGGCAGAAAACTTGAGTATAAAGTAATTTTTGGTTTGATTTTTCTAAGCCTACTTTATTGATGGCTTTTTCAGTACGTAGAACTGTGGATTCCATTGCGTAAATATTACTTACGATATCTGCAATATTTACTAGAATCTCTTGTTCTGTGCTTAATCCTTTACCAAATTTTTGAACTGCTAAACCAGCGATCATGATTGCGATTTTTTTCGCATTACGTACTAAATATTTTTCTTGCTCTAAAGGAGCGTCTCCAACTTCTTCAGGCATTAACATCATTAACTCTTCTTGAATTTGTTGAGCTTGTTGAAGTAATGGAAGCTCTCCGCTCATTGCTTTTCGAAGGTAAGTGCTTGGTACAATTAAACGATTAATTTCGTTTGTTCCTTCAAAAATTCGGTTAATACGAGAATCACGGTAAATACGCTCAATTTCATATTCAGCCATGAAGCCATAACCACCGTGGATTTGTACTCCTTCGTCAGCTACATAGTCTAATACTTCTGAACAGAAGAATTTATTTAATGAACATTCAATTGCATACTCTGCTACAGCAGCTGCTACTGCTTTTGGATCTTTTGCTTGTTCTTCAGTTAATTGACTAAAGCGATCCTCAAAAAGTCCTACAGTACGATATGCTGAACTTTCACTTGCATAAATTTTTGTAGCCATATTTGCTAATTTTTCTTGAATTAAACTAAATTTTGCAATTGGTGTTTTGAATTGTTGGCGTTGGTTAGCATACGTTGCAGATAATTCTAAAGCACGTTTTGATCCACCAACTGTACCTACAGCTAATTTATAACGACCAATATTTAAAATATTAAATGCAATAACATGACCTTTTCCAATTTCACCTAAAAGGTTTTCTACAGGAACTTTTACATCTTCTAATATTAATGTACGAGTTGAAGATGATTTAATCCCCATTTTCTTTTCTTCTGGACCAGTCGAAACACCTTCATAATCTCTCTCAACGATAAATGCTGAGAAGTGCTCCCCATCAATTTTTGCATATACAACAAATACATCTGCAAATGCAGAGTTTGTTATCCATTGTTTCTCACCATTTAAAATGTAGTGAGTTCCTTCAGCATTTAATTTAGCAACAGTTTTTGCTCCTAATGCATCTGACCCTGAACCTGGCTCAGTTAATGCATAAGCTGCAAATTTCTCACCTGATGCTAATCCTGGTAAATAGCGTTGCTTTTGATCATGATTTCCAAATAATACGATTGGAAGTGTACCGATCCCTACGTGCGCTCCTTGAGAAAGTGAGAATCCACCACCACGTGAAATTTTTTCTGTAATTAATGCTGAGCTAATTTTATCTAGTGCGATTCCACCATACTCTTCTGGCACATCTGCAGCTAATAATCCTAGCTCACCAGCTTGTTTTAATAATCTTACAGTACGATCAAATTCGTGTTGCTCTAAATATTCTAATTCAGGTAAAACTTCATTAACTACAAAATCTTCAGTTGTTTTTGCAATTAATTTATGCTCATCTGAAAAATCCTCTGGTGTAAAAACTTTATCAAAAGTCACTTCTGTTGTTAAAAAGCTTCCGCCTTTAAGTAAGTTACCGATTGTTTTTTCCATCGTAAATTCCTCCTATTTTCTATTTACTTGTTTGAAGACATGATTCTACCAATCTATTTACGTCCATTTATTAGACTAATTCAAATACTCCGGCAGCACCCATTCCGCCACCTACGCACATCGTTACGATCCCGAACTGTTCTCCACGACGCTTCATCTCATGTAATAAAGATAAAGTTAGTTTAGTACCAGTACAACCTAGTGGATGCCCTAATGCAATCGCGCCACCGTTTACGTTTACTCGGGTCTCATCAAGACCTAAGTGACGAATAATTTGAATTGATTGAGAAGCGAATGCTTCATTTAATTCAAATATTCCAATGTCTGATAAGCTTAATCCTGCTAATTTAAGAGCTTTTGGAATTGCTTCTACAGGTCCAATTCCCATTACTTCTGGAGCTACGCCAGCTACTGCAAATGAACGGAATTTTAATAATGGACTTAGTCCTTCAGCTTCTGCTTTTTCACGATCCATTACTAATACTGCTGCTGCCCCGTCACTTGTTTGCGAAGAGTTACCAGCCGTTACTGAACCTCTCACATTAAATGCTGGTCTTAATTTAGCTAATACTTCAGAAGAAGTACCTTCACGAACACCCTCATCTTGAGAGAACGTAAAATTCTTTTCTTCTAATTTATTGTTTGCGTTAACCGAACGTAGCGTTACATCAACTGGAACGATTTCGTCTACAAAACGCCCTTCTTTAATAGCCGCTGCAGCGCGCTGATGACTACGCACCGCAAAAGCATCTTGATCTTCTCTTGAAATACCATAACGATTGGCAACCTGCTCAGCAGTATGCCCCATGCCCATATAATACTCTGGTGCATTTTCTACTAATCTACTATTTAAACGAGCAACATGCCCTCCCATTGGAAGTAAACTCATAGATTCTGCTCCGCCTGCAATAATAGCTTCAGAATGGCCTAACATAATTCGTTCACTTGCATAAGCAATACTTTGTAGACCTGAAGAACAATAACGGTTCACTGTAATTCCTGGAACTGAATGCGATAATCCAGCTAGTGCCCCAATATTACGCGCCATGTTGAATCCTTGCTCAGCTTCCGGCGAAGAGCAACCAAAAATAATATCATCGATTGGACCATCGTAATTTCCCGCACGCTTTAATGTTTCTTTTACAACTAATGCCCCTAAATCATCTGGACGAACTGTTGCTAGTGATCCTTTTTTCGCTTTACCTACAGGTGTTCTCGCACCCGCTACAATAACAGCTTCTCTCATGTTCTTCCCTCCATCTCCAATTAATTACGTAACGGTTTTCCTTTTACAAGCATGTGTTGCATACGAGCTTGAGATTTCATTTCAGAAATTAAACTTAAAAATGCTTCACGTTCAATATTTAATAAATACTCTTCGTCTACTAACGTTCCGAATGGTACTTTTCCACCTGCAATTACATACGCTAATTTCTTAGCAATAGTTAAATCATGTTCACTAATATAGCCAGAATAGTACATTGAGTTTGCACCAGCTAATAAAGTTGCATAACCAGACTCACCAACTACTGGTACTTTTTCACGAATCGGAGCGCTATAACCTGCTTCATATAACTCAAGTACTCGTTGTTTTGCTTCATAAATTAAGTGATCTGCATTAAATACTTTGCGATCATCATGATTTAAGAATCCATTTTCAAATGCTTCTTGAGCAGAAGTCGATACTTTCGCCATTGCAACTGTTTCAAATACTCGATTTGCAAGACCTTGCAAGTCAAACTCTACACCTTCTGGGAACTGTTTTAATTGTTTAATGTAAAGCTCTTTACTACCGCCCCCACCTGGGATTAAGCCTACTCCAACTTCTACTAAGCCCATATAAGTTTCAGAAGTGGCAACTACGCTAGCAGCTGGTAAACAAATTTCAGTACCGCCACCTAGTGTCATACCGTAAGGAGCTACAACTACAGGTTTATCTGAGTACTTAATTTTCATCATTGCTTGTTGGAATCCTTTAACAACCATTTCAATCTCAAAATAGTTGTCATCTTGCGCTTCCATTAAAATCATTGCTAAATTAGCACCAACACAGAAGTTTTTAGCTTGGTTACCAATTACTAAACCTTTATAATTCTTTGAAACTTCGTCAACTGCGAAGTTAATCATTTGCGTAATATCCATACCAATTGCATTGCTCTTTGTATGGAATTCTAAACATGCAACTCCATCTCCAAGGTCAATTAAACTCGCACCTGAATTTTGTTTAATAATACGACCCTGTTCTTTTAAAACACTTAATTTAACTTCTTTTTCGTTTCTTACTAGCTCTTCAAATTGTCCATTATGATAGAAACTAGTAACTCCATTGTCTTGCTTATAAAATGTTTCGTTACCACTATCGATCATATTCTTAACCCAATTCGGTACAGTTAGGCCTTCGCTTTCCATTCGTACAACTGATTTAGATACACCAATTGCATCCCAAATTTCAAATGGTCCTAAATCCCAGCCAAATCCCCACTTCATTGCTTGGTCAATTCCGACGATGTTATCAGAAATTTCACCAGACAATTCAGCTGAATAGACTATTACCGGGCTAATAATGCTCCATAAGAAATTACCTGCTCGATCATCAGCGTATACAAGCGCTTTCAACTTATTCGCTAAGCCTTTAACTTGTTTAATGCTTTCAGTCGAAGCCGTTTTTAGACTTTTTCTTTCTCCATATTCAAATGTACTTGGATCTAATTCTAAGATTTCTTTACCTTGCTTTAGGAAGAATCCTTGCCCAGACTTACTTCCAAGCCAATTACGATTAGCCATTTCCTTCATAAATTCTGGAACTTTAAATACTTCTTTCTCTTCGCCTTCTACTAGCTCATAAACATTGTTTGCAACATGGATAAATGTATCTAATCCAACTACGTCCAATGTACGGAATGTAGCACTAGAAGGGCGTCCAATCATCGGACCAGTAATAGAATCAACTTCTCCAACACTGTATCCGCCTTTTAGCATTTCTTGTACAGTTACAAGTAATCCGTAAGTTCCGATACGGTTTCCAATAAAGTTTGGAGTATCTTTTGCTAATACAACGCCTTTACCTAAAACGTCTTCTCCAAAACTTTTCATAAATGTAAGTACTTCTTCAGATGTATGTTTAGTAGGAATAACTTCTAATAATTTTAAATAACGTGGTGGGTTAAAAAAGTGAGTGCCTAAGAAATGTTTCTTGAAGTCATCTGAACAGTCTTCAGACATTGCTTCAATTGAAATACCAGATGTATTTGAGCTCACGATTGAGCCTGGTTTGCGGTATGCATCAACCCTAGCTAATACTTGTTTTTTAATTGCTAAATTTTCAACAACTACTTCAATAATCCAGTCAACTTCGCTTAAACGACTCATGTCATCTTCAAAGTTACCTGCTTGAATTAACGTTAAGTTTTTCTTAGATGCAAGAGGAGCTGGCTTTTGTTTTAATAATTTCTGAATAGCCGTTTGACTAAAGCGATTACGAAATTCTTTGGAGTCAGTAGAAAGACCTTTTGCAGCATCTTCCTCAGATAGTTCTCTTGGGACAATATCAAGTAGTAATGTTGGAATACCTATGTTTGCCAAGTGTGCAGCGATACCAGATCCCATCACACCAGAGCCGAGTACAGCGGCTTTTTTAATTTTTTGGATCATATGCATTTCTCCTCCTCATATCTTGAATGAATACTCATTCACTTTCTGGATAAACCAATCCATTATCAATGAGCCCTCTTCTTCCACTATATGATAAATTCTTATTTTTCGCAATAAACAAAAAGTTCAAATTAATAAAATTTTATTTATTATCTAATTACCTTCCTCTGCTTTTTTTATTACAATCCATTTTTTACTAATAACTTTATTTAAATAGGTTAGTCTAAGAAATGGAGGTGATAAGATATGAAACGTGAAAGAAATCCATCAAAGGGTGGAGTTAGTGCAGCAAGTGTTCAAGGTAATGCAAGTCATGGAGATCAAAAAGAAGAAAAAGGTAGACAAAGTAATAATCAGCAGTACGGTAAAAAAAACATGGGTCAGTAAGCTTTTTTCACTCAAATTTAATAGCAAAACTAGGACCTTGCTGACTAAAGCAATGATATGAATAATGTTGTTTTACTAATAACTACTTATCACAAAAAAATCCTGTATAAAGAGAAAAAGGCTGACTAAAAAGGATCCTCACTCAATCCTTTTTAGTTAGCCTTTAATTTTAGAATTATTTACTGAACATACCTTTTAATACGAACGCAACGTTTGCAGGACGTTCTGCAAGACGACGCATGAAGTATCCGTACCAGTCAGTACCATAAGGAACATAAACTCGCATATTATAGCCTTCTTTAACAAGCTCTAATTGGCGCTCTGTACGAATTCCGTATAACATTTGGAACTCAAATTGATCATTTGGAATATTATGTTCTTTTACTAATTGTTTTGTATATTCAATCATTGCTTCATCATGTGAAGCGATTGCAGTAAAGTTACCGTTTAATAAGTGCATTTTAATGATTTTTTTGAAGTTTTCATCCACATCTTTTTTCTCTGGGAATGCTACTTCAGCAGGCTCTTTATAAGCACCTTTTACTAAACGTAAATTTGGTTTTAAGCTGTTTAAATCTGTAATATCGTTTTCAGTTCTGTATAAATAAGCTTGAATAACTGTTCCGATATTATCGTACTCAGATCTTAATTGCTTAAAGATACGAATTGTTTTTTCACAACGAGTGAAATCTTCCATATCAATTGTAACGAATACACCATTCTTTTTAGCTGCCTCTAAAATACGACGCATGTTTGATAAAACTAACTCGTCAGAAATATCAAGACCCATCGAAGTCATTTTTAGAGAACATTGTGAATTTAATTTTTCTTTTCCAATCGCTTCAATTGCTTCGATACAGTGATCAGCCATTTCATTTGCTTCTTCAACCGTGTCAACGAATTCTCCAAGATAATCAATTGTTACTTTTAAATTCTTTTTATTTAAGTCCTTAATAACTTTTGTAGCTAAATCGATTGTTTCGCCTGCAACAAAACGTCCTGCACCAAATCTTAGGCCATATTTTTTAGCCATTTTAGTCAAAAACTTATTTTTAGACATAAATAAAAAAGCATTCTTCATAACTTGTTCCATTACTCTACCCCCAAAATTAAACTTTACTTTACTTTTCTCTATATATATTACTAATGTATCATCTATTGAAATTTGTTAAAACAATTATTTAATAATTTGTCGAATTTTGTTTATTGAAAAATGTATGCCCTTACTTAATATTATATTATCATAATTAATTACTACCGTCATCTTTGAAAATTATGGATAAATTTATTGCTTATTTTTGTTTGCCAAATGCTGATCATTTAACATTTTAATCTCTCTAATTAATTTAATAACTTCTTCTTTAGCTTGTGGATATTCTTTATTCCAATGATTTACAAATCTAGGCATTGTTTTTGATATGTATGTATACATAACCCATTTTTCTACCTTTGCTTGTTTTTCCTCTGACCAATCACCCAATAACAACTCCGTATAATCTTTTAGTAACGCATCAAATTTTGCTTCAAATTCATTTTCCAAACGAAATCACCTCTCCATATTATTACAAGTTTTCGAAATACAATTTGAATCTCTCCTTTTTTTACCTAAACTTGTTTACTATGAAATTATATTATATCTTCAACCAGTATTAAGGTGATTATTTACAAATGTAAAGTAAAAATAATAAATAATATATAACTTATTCAATTTCATAATTTGTTCATAATTTCACAAACTCATCTTCGTTTTTTGTTTGTATACTATGTATGTGTTAATCAAAGTACGCATAGGGAGTGAAAACATTTGGAACGTGATAGTATCCAATATTGTATCGATTTAGCTCTTAAAAAAAAGAAATTACTAGACCAAAGCTTAGTTAAATATTTAACACGCGCTGCTTTAGCTTCTATTTATATAAGCTTTATTCTCATTGTCTGTTTAAAATTAGCCGAATTATTTAGATTACAAAATTCACCATTTTCATCTGTAGCTTATCCACTGGTTTTCTCTACAGCATTAATTATGATTATTTATGGTGGTGGAGAATTATTTACTAGTAATACGATGTATTTTACCTTCTCAACATTAGCTAAAAAAACTTCAAAACTAGATTTAGTAAAAAACTGGATTGCATGTTACTCAGGCAATATTATTGGAGCATTTATTTTTGCGATTATTTATTTTTTTACTGGTTTAGCAAAAGATTTTCCTGCTGATCATTTCTTAACAAGCGTAGTCGACCATAAAATTCACGCATCATTTTTCCACTTATTTTTTAAAGGTATTTTATGTAATTGGCTTGTCTGTCTTGCTTGTTTTTTACCAACTAGATTTAAAGATGATTTAGCAAAAATGTTACTGATCTTTTTATTAGTCTTTGCTTTCTTCTTCTCTGGTTATGAACATAGTATCGCAAATATAGCTGTCTTTACATTATCTTACATTATGCCACATGATGTAGCCTTTTCTTTTAGTGATGTATTGCATAATTTAATTCCAGTGACACTTGGAAATATTATTGGTGGTTCAGTTGGTGTCGGAATGGCATATTACTTCTTAAATAATGAACAAAAATTAGAAGTAAAAGAATTAAAACGTGCTTCATAAAACAAAAAAACCTGTCTTCTTTTTATGAGGACAGGTTTTTTCGTGCAAATCTAATTTTATTATGGTAATAATGATTTTATAATGAAAATTTTTCCTTTTTTGGTGGTGTGAAATTTGAAATACAATCATTTTGTTCGGTTTATCATGTTCATTTCATTACTTTGTTTTCTTCTATTATCATATGGCTTCGTGAAAGGTGCTTATTCTGTTTTAAATCCTCAAAAAAGCAAATTAATCGTGAATAATAACGCTCAGAAAAATAATCAAAATGACAGTGTTCACAAAAATAATAAACTGAAGATTGTTGCATTAGGAGACTCACTTACGCGTGGTGTCGGTGATGATGAAGGAACAGGTTATGTAGGGAGATTAAAAACCATTCTACAAAAAGAGTATAAACAGCCAACAACAATCACTAATTTAGCTGTTAGTGGCGCAAAAACATCAAATTTACTTAACGATTTAAAGAAAAATAATATACAAGAAACGATTGGCACTGCGGACATAATAGTTCTTTCCATTGGAAGTAATGATTTATTTCCTGGCGCTAATCAATTAAATGAACAATTTTTAAAGACATATCGACCAGATGAAAAAACGTTTAAAAATAATCTTCAATCAATTTTTAAACTAATACGTCAAAAAAATACTACAGCATCTATTTATGCGTTTGGATATTATAATCCATTTCATAATGTTCAAGGTTTGGATGCATCTTCAAGCTTTGTTTCTAGATGGAACAATCTACTCGAATTATCGGTACTTCAAACTAATAATGCATACGTCATTCCAACATTCGATTTATTTTTTAACGAAGAAAAGAAATATTTGTACACTGACCATTTTCATCCGAACAAAGACGGTTATATAGAAATGGCCAATCGCTTAACTAGTAAAATAGGAAGTCAGCTTCGAGGTGAGTCGAATGAATAAAGTTCTTAAATTAGAGGGTGTTACAAAGAGTATTAAAGGAAAAGTACTAGTCGATAACGTTTCATTTGAAGTTTATGAAGGTGAAGTATTTGGCTTTCTAGGTCCAAATGGAGCTGGAAAAACAACAACTATACGAATGCTAGTCGGATTAATCAAACCATCAAAAGGAACAATTGAAATCGCTGGTTATCCTGTTAAAACTCATTTCAAAGAAGCGATGCAACAAATTGGATGTATTGTAGAGAATCCAGAATTATACGGTTATTTAACTGGATGGGAAAATCTAAATCAATTTGCGAGAATGTTAGGGATTAAAGATGATAAAAAAATAAGTGAAGTCGTAAATTTAGTAAAATTAAAGGATCGAATTCATGAAAAAGTAAAGACGTATTCACTCGGGATGAAGCAAAGATTAGGAATTGCTCAAGCATTACTTGGAGGTCCTAAACTTCTTATTTTAGATGAACCAACTAATGGATTAGACCCAGCCGGTATTCGTGAATTGCGTGAATTTATTCATATGCTTGTTAAAGAGCAAAATATAAGTGTATTTATTTCAAGTCATTTATTAAGTGAAATCGAAATGATTTGTGATCGCGTAGGAATTATAAATAAAGGGAAAATGATTAGAGTTTCAACAGTAAAAGAATTAGTAAAGGAAGCTGCTGAAAGAGTTGAATGGCGAGTTTCTCCAATAAAAAAAGGGCTAGATATATTAAAAAAGGATTCTACGATTCAAGATATCATAATAAAGGATGAGCTTATACTGTGCCGAATGTCTCCTCTTAATATAAATGAGGTCATTCAACAATTCGTAGCAGAAGATGTGCAAGTGAATGGTGTTAAAACAATGTCTGAAACATTGGAAGATTTATTTATGGAAATGACTGGAGGCGAAGTTCGTGGCTGAACTAATTAGACTCGTCTTTAACGAAATTGAAAAAATGGTAAGGAAAAGAAGAATACTTGTTATTTTTTTCATTTTAGCAGTGTTAATCCCTATTTTTGTTTATGCTCAACTGCAGCAAACTGAAGAAACAATTAAAAGACTTGGTACTGATAATTGGAAAGTAGCACTTCAACAAAAAATAGTCGACCAACAAAATAGATTAAATTCATCAGGAATACCTGAAGAATGGAAAAGTTGGTTAAAGGTTCAAATTGATCAAGAGCAATATTATTTGGATAACGACATAAACCCTACTACTCCAGGTGCACCTACATTTATACGAAAATTAATTGAACAAAGTATTGGGTGGCTACTTTTACCTTTATTGGTCATGGTCATCACAATCGATATTATATCTGGTGAGCGCAGCGACGGTACGATAAAAATCCTTCTAACCCGTCCCATCAAAAGATGGAAGGTGTTACTTAGTAAATACATATCCATTTGTTTATTAATCTCTTTTCTACTCGTTCTATACGGCGTATTGGCATATGTCGTTTCAGGATTTGTTTTTAGCTTTAAGGGCTGGACAGTACCTGTGTTAACAGGATTTGTCATCAAAAATAACCAGCTACTAACTGATTCGGTTCAACTGATCCCCCAATGGCAATACGTTATTATGGCCTTTGGACTTGCTTGGTTTGTTTGTATAATAATCGGAACTCTTTCATTTATGGTATCCGTATTAGTACGAACAACACCCGCTGCAATGGGTATTATGCTAGCCGCTTTAATAACAGGAAGCGTTCTAAGCGGACTCGCTACATCATGGTCAGGAGCAAAATATTTCTTTAGTGTAAACCTTGGCCTAACTGACTACTTAGCCGGTCAACTCCCGTCCATCGAGGGATTAAACATGCACTTCTCTCTTATGAATTTATCAATATGGGGAATATCAGCATTACTAATCTCTTTCATCGTATTTATTAAGCAAGATATGAATTAAATAAAAAGGGAATTGAAAAAGTTTAAATTCTTTTTCAATCCCCTTTCTCGTTATTATCCAACTTAATCCTTTCCTGCTCTCCCTGACCTTAATGGCTCAACATGAATGTGCGTATATTGGATTCCATGTTGTTCACTTAAGATCATTTCGATTTGGTCTGTGATACCATGACTTTTACTCACATCTATTCCGCCGTCTACTTCAATGACTACATCTGCGATTGTTGTATTCCCGTACATTCTTGCTCTTAAATCTACAACTTTATGTACGCCTGGTACTTTATCAACTGTTTCAGTAAAAAGATTCATTTCCTCTGGATCGAATCCATCCGTTAATAGGAGGGTTGCATCATAAAAAATCTCCCATGCTGTTTTGCAAATTATCGCACCTACTAAAATGGCCGCGATTGGATCGATAATAGGAAAACCAATCGAAGCACCTAGAACACCAATCGTCGTTCCGAAGCTAACTAATGCATCGGAAAAATTATCTTTTGCTGAAGCCTCAAGCCCCTTACTCTTTGTTTTCTTGGCAACTTTATTATTATAAAAATAAATGCCAAACATAAAAATTCCAGAAGCAAATGCCACTACAGCCGCTAGTCTATTCGGAGTCTCATATTCTCCAACGAAAAGTGATCGAATATTTTCAATAATAACCTGTAATCCAACCGACATCATAATAAAAGACGCAATTAAAGTAGCTATTTGCTCTGCTCTTGAATGTCCATACGGATGGTCTAAATCTCTCGGTTTTCTTGCGATTCTGATTCCGATAAATACAGCCAATGTTGCACCAATATCAGTCACATTGTTAAGTCCATCAGCTAAAAGAGCACTAGAATTTGTATAAAAACTAACAAGTATTTTTACACTCGCAAGAACTAAGTAGGAAATAACACTTAAAAAAGCAGCAAAGTCTAATTGCTTTTGAAGATTTTTTTCCATGAACTCACCCCGCTCTAATAAAAAATCATATGGGCTTATCATACCCAAAATGCAATTTTTCCATTTTAAGTAAAAAAAAAAACAGATCCGAATAATCGAATCTGTTTTTCTCCTATCAACCTTTTAAATTAAAGTGGCTTTGGATTATAGCTTGATCCAGTTAAATCTGTTAAGTCACAAACCGTTTGCCATAATTCAGGATAAAATTCAAATCGTACAGCACGTTCTAATGCTTCTGCTGGTACTCCTTTTAAGCTCTTTGTATTCATACCAATCATGCGACGAACAAGTTGAATATGCTGTCTGCGGAATGATTGGAATCTTTCATCGAAGCAAGTTAATTCTTGCATTAATTGGAATAACTCAAAGTTTTTAGCTGCATCTTGATGTAATTGAACAGGTGTAAGTAAATTTTCATCTAATAAATCTTTAAATGGCTGCCAAAGTGTTGGACCTAATTTTAAGATTTCATTAAATCCTGGAGAATCTTGACCGCTACCTCTTCCTAAAGCTAAACGAATAATATGATAGTCACTTGGACTTACTAGTTTTACCATGTCAAAAACCGCTGGTAAATGTACTAAATGATTATTAATGCGTTGTAAGTGATGTGTTGCTTTCGCAACCTCTTTTGCACGCATATGTTTATCTGCAAAATGAATAGATTGGATGATTAATTTAAAATGCAACTCAGCAATTTGGTGAACCGTTTGAAACGTTAATTCATCCGGACAAAATAATTCTTCATCAGGTTTTTGTAAGCTTAATAATTCTTCTGTTCGAATATACTTCTCGTAATCTGTCAATTTTTTTTGCTCTTGTGTCATTTCCTTTTTCCCCCTAAACTAATTTACGTAAAACCGCTCGTACTGGACTACCATCTGCATCTGTTAATGGTAGGGGTAATGCAATAAGCTCATACTCACCTGGAGTTACATTTCTTAAATCAATCGATTCGAGAATATGAATACCGGCATGATGAAGAGCATGATGTGCTTCTAGTTCTTTACTATCAAGTGGGTCAACTGAAGGTACATCTACTCCAACTAATTTAACGCCTTTTTCGTGTAAAAACTCTGCTGCATCCTTTTCAATATGTGGAATTCTCTCTGGGAAAACGCTATCATTTTTCCATGAGTTTGTTTTAATTAAAAGACGTTCTACACCATCGAATTGAAAAGCTTCTAAATCCGACTTTTTAATGCGATCTACTTCAATCAGCTCGATTACTTTTGCAATGCCTACATATAAATTAGGATCTAAATCTATGACTCTCTTTCCATTTTCATCAAAATGAAATGGCGCATCAATATGCGTTCCAGTATGAGTACTTAAAGTTAACTTCCCAACATTAACAGAGCCACTTTCTTCTTTTGTCCAACTTAATTGGAACGAAAAATTTGTATCACCTGGCCATACAGGCATACCATCTTCAAGTCTTCTTGATATATCGATTAATGTCATTTTATACAACTCCTAAGCGATGATTTCTCGTTCATTCTTAAACTGTTCATATTGTTTCTCGACCATGATTTTCTTTAAGATTTGTACACTATTCCAAATATCTACATAAGAAGTATAAAATGCGATTGGTGCTAATCTGATTACGTTTGGTGATCTAAAGTCTGGAACAATCCCATTTAACTTTAATGCTTTACAAATCCTTGCAGCATCATCGTGTTCAAGACAAACATGTCCACCACGATATGAATCATCAAGTGGATTACCAATTGTAAAATCAAAATCACTTAAATCTTCATTGATTAAGCTCATTAAATAAGCTGTACTGTGTAATGATTTTTCGCGAATTCGCTCAATTGTAGCTTCTTTATACATTTCAAGTGAGCCAGCAAGCGGCGCCATGCTTAGAATATGTGGTGTACCGATTTGATAAGCACCAGCTGTATCAGATGGAACAAATTCATGCTTCATATCGAACTGCTTTTCTTTATTTGAACCGAACCAACCAGCTAATCCAGGCATTGTTCCTAAATGCTTTTCGTGAACGAATAAACTTCCCACTCCACCTGGTCCACTATTTAAATACTTATAATTACACCAATAAGCAAAATCCACATCCCATTCATGGAACTTATGAGGAATTGCGCCAACAGAATGGCATCCATCAAAACCAATTACAATTCCACGCTCATGTGCAGCTTTTGTTAGGCGCTCTATATCTAATAATTGACCGCTTCGATATAAAACAGTTGGAAGAATAATTAAGGCAATTTCATCAGTCATTGCTTCAATAATGTCATCTTCTCTAATTGTTCGACCATCACGGCTTTTAACTTGAATTAAGTGAGTTGCTGGTTCAAAGCCCTTTAATTTTAATTGACTTTGAATAGCATAAATATCTGACGGAAAGTTTAATTCATCCGCTAATATTTTCGTTTTTTGACCATTTGGGTGATAAAAAGATGCAATTAATTGATGAAGATTTGTAGTTGTTGAACCAGTTACAATCACTTCATTCTCTTTTGCCCCGACTAATGGTGCACTTAATGCTCCCAATTTTTCTGCAAAATAATACCATGGATGATCGCCCTGCATCCATCCATCGATTGCAAGTGTCTTCCATGAATCTAATAAATCTAGTAAACTTTGTTCTGCTCTTTTTGAAAGAAGTCCTAGCGAATTTCCATCTAAATAGATCGTATTAGGTTGTAAGTAGAACTCATCACGATATTTTGATAATGAATCTTTTTGATCTAGAAATTCTGCAAATTCTTTTGTTGGTTGAAACATCCCCTCGTTTTACCCCCTTGCAAGAAATAACCTACTATAATAAAGGTATTGCGATTAATAATATATGTCAATATTTTCTGAATATAATATTTAATAAAAAAAGTGTCAACAAATCCAAAATATTCCTATCTTAGATTTTGACACAATTTATTCTTCTATTTAATTGCTTTTCCCTACAAATGTAAGTCCCGTTTCCTAAACGAAACATACGTAACAATCGTTAATATAATAATTAATCCGATCGATATAGTTGTATAAATACCGTCAAAACCTCCACCATACATAATATTTTTCGCTTCAAAGTACTTAAACGGCGTAAGATATTTCAAGCCTTCAATCCGATCATCTAAATCAATTGCAATTGATATGATAAATGTGATTAGTAGAATACCAGTTGCATAAGAGGCAGCCTTTTTAGAATTTTTACAAACTGCAGCTATAGCTGAACCAATTACTAAAAATAATAGCTGTAAAATAAACATCCCGACCATTACCACAGCTATATCACCATTTACATGCTCACCTTTACTATACTTTCCTACTATTAGTACGCTAGATATCCACGTAATACCGTTAAAAATAAGGACGTTTACTAGAGCACTCATTAATTTAGAAGTTATGATCTTCATTCTAGAAATAGGTTTTACAAATAAAAACTCGGCTGTTTTATCTCGCTCTTCTTTCGCAATGATATTAGCCCCTAACATTGCCGCATGAATCGTTGCCATTAAATATAAATATAAAACTAAGATGCCAAAATATCCGCTTGCCTTTGATAAATCTAGTGCTCCTGAGCCCATAATAGCTTGAAGAGATTTCGGCATTTGATTAAAAAGGTCGGTTATTTGGCCATTGGATGCTGTAGCTTTATATTTTGCCATTCCACTACCGACTAAAAAAACAATTCCGATACACCAAAAAATAATCGATTTTCGATATGTCTTCATTTCTCTTAAAAATAAATTCATTTCAACCCTCCCTTTCCTATAAGTTATACCGCGTGAATATCCCTTTTCTTATAAATCATGTAGCTTACAATGATTGAAACGAGAATAATTCCAATCGACGCGAATAAAAAGTTTGATTCAAATTTTGAATGAGCAATGATATATTTCGGTTCAAAATATTTAAAAGGTGATAGAAAACGTTTGGCATTACTTTCATCTGTTGCTACTACCATACCAACTACGAAAAATCCAAAAACAATCGCAAGAGAAATTGATAGTACCGCTTTGATTTTTGGGAATACAACTGATACTAAAATGCCTATTCCAAAAAATAGTAATTGTGTTATATATAATGATACAGAAAGTAAAATAATTGACTTACTACTATATTCCGCTGTTTTTACATGCTGAGCCATCATAATCGTTGCGACTAAATAGAATACATTTGTAATCGCTAAAGAAACAACACCTGCAAAAATCTTTGAAGTTATAACTTTTATTCTAGTTACTGGTTTTGTTAGAAGAAAATCGGCTGTTTTTTCACGTACTTCCTTTGAAATAATTGAAGTACCTAAAATCATGGCTTGAATTGCTCCACAAAGTGAAATATAAATGAATACGTAAGAATAAAATCCTAAAACATTTCCAAAGCTCTCAATTTCAAGTCCAAGTGCTTTTCTTACACCCTCAGGATAACCCTCTAACACTTTTGAGAATTGTACATAATCCTTTGCTATAGCTGGAAATAAAGATAAGAAAAAAACGACGATTGCCATTAAAGAAGCTGTCCAAATAAAGGTGGATTTCCGATAAGCTTTTAATTCATGTAAAAAAATATTCATTGCTTATTAGGCCTCCTTTTCATAATAATGTAAGAAAATTTCCTCCAGGTCAGGCTCTTCAATCCATAAGTTTTCAATTTCGATTTCCGCTATTTTCTTTAAAACTTTATTTATATTACCTTTAAAAATAAAGCTAATCGTTTTACCTTTGATTTCAATATTATTTACACCTGGTATATTGAAGAAATTTGAATCTACACCGTTTTGACTATCTATTTTAAATCGTTTGTAATTGTTTTCTTGTAATGTGCTTATTTTTTCTACTGTCACAATCTTACCTTCTTTAATAATTGCAACTCGATCACATAAACGCTGGACTTCACTTAAAATGTGAGATGAAAATAAAATCGTTGCTCCTTTTTTGTTTTCCTCCTCTAATAAGTCAAAAAATCTTTGTTGCATTAAAGGATCAAGACCACTTGTCGGTTCATCCAATATGATTAACTTCGGTTCATGAAGTAATCCTTGGACAATCCCTACCTTCTTTTTATTCCCTAAAGATAAATCATCAATTTTCTTCGTTAAATCGAGGTCCATTACTTCAGCTAATTCTTTTATTCGTTTCGTGCAATCTTTTTTATAAAAACTAGCTGAGTATTTTAACAAATCCATCACTTTCATATTGTCATAATAAAAAACTTCAGATGGCAAATAACCGATTTCTTTTTTTATTTCTGGAGCAAACTGTACACAGTCCTTTCCAAATATTTTTGCACTACCACTCGTTGGGTAAATTAACGAGAGTAAAGTTCGAATTGTAGTTGATTTACCTGCACCGTTTGGACCGATAAATCCGAATATTTCTCCCTCTTCTATATTGAAGCTTATATCTGTGATACCCCTTGAATTGCCATAGGTCTTCGTTAAATTATTAATTTCAATCGCGTACATAAATGAACCTCCCGCTTTGTTTTGAAATATTCCGTTGTGATTATTACAAAACTAGTATATACCTCAATTCTAAAAATGAGAATATGTTTTGAAATAATTTTAATAAAATATTTCAAAACATGATATACTATTTTATAGATCATGACGGAGGTATCGATATTATTGGATGGATATAAAAAACGAACTCTGCAGAAGATGGAGAGCATTGAAAAAAGTACAACTAAATTATTGTCATTACCTTTAAATGATATAAAAATAGCAGATATTGCAAAGTTAGCGAATGTATCACAAGTATCAATTTACAATTATTATGGTAGTAAAGAAGCCCTACTAAAAGCTACAATTATTCGATTAATGGATCAACAATACGAAGAAACAAAACAAATGCTTTCAAGTGATATTCCATTTAAAGAAAAAATTAAAGAATTATTTATTCGTAAGAAAAACGGTCTTGATATAATTAATCTTGAAATGTTTACAGCATTAATGAAAAAAGACCCTGAACTACAAGAATTAGTTTTAGATTTTACAATGAACAAATCATTCAAATTGCTGATTTCCCTAATCGATGAAGGACGTTCACTAGGTTTAGTTCGAAATGAGGTTCAAAACAAAACATTACTAATCTATATCCAAGTCTTGAGCCAAGCCTTTTTAAATATGGACCAAACAACCTCACAATATATTCAACAAAAAGAAGTAGTAGATGAAATTATGAATATATTCTTATATGGATTACTGAAACAAGAGGACTAAAATAGAATAGTTATAGTAAAGGCATCCTTGGACAAAGATGCCTTTTTATTTGGAATAATCTTCTAGGTAAACTTATCCATAGATTTGTATTATCTTACCCTTTTTGTTCATAGAATGAATTACTTATATTTATTTTAAACTCTTGGAGGAGTATATGCGCAAATCTATTCTATGGCTTAAAGAAAATTACGATGAAATTAAACGAGGCCTAATTGGTGGATTTACTATTTTTAGTCTAGCTGTTATTTTTTTCACAACAGATTCATCTGTCGAATACAACCAAAACGCATGTCTAAAATGGGAGTATAACAAATCTGCACAAGTCAACGTTTGCTCGGTTTACAAAACATCTACTACTAACACCATTCCATACGGATCAATGCTGAAGGAGAGATAAGAATAGAGTAAAAGGATAAAGCGTTTTACCTTATCCTTTTTTCTATTGCCCAGCAACATCCCTCTTCTTAAAGAGTTCTCCAGCAGTAACAAGAAATAACAAAATATAAACGACCAATACTGCTATAGAAAATTCAATTTTCATGCCGTTTTCTATATTGATCCCCTTTGTGTAAACCGTTAAATCAGTGTGCATAAATGGTAAGAACTTAGACCAGCTTTTTGTTCTTAATAATGTTGCGATCACATCTGAAGTTGCTAATAGGATTATGCTTATTAATAAAGAAATACTGCTTGTCCTTAAAACAGTTGATAAGAAATAAGCAACTGCGACAAAGAACAAGTATGGTAGTAGATTAATTAAGTAATCGTTTAGTAAACTTGGTAAAATACCTTGCTCTACTACATGGTTATTCACATATTGTAAAACCGGTTGTGTACTAAAATTTAAGCCGTTTAAAGCACTACCTATAATAAATGAGTAGATGATGATTGCAAAAGAAAAGATGAAATATAATACCACCAAACTTAAAAATTTTGCATAATAGATCATTCGTCTTGTTGATGGTTTAACGAGCAGGAAATTAATCGTTTTCCATTGATGCTCTTTTGACATCATATTACTTGCAAAATAAATAAGAAGGATTCCTATAAAGTTCGTTACGATCGCACCTTTTTTCATAAAGTCCAACACAGTGTGTTGTTGAATTGGTGAAATATTATGTGCAAGTCGATACTTATTGATCTCATATGTCTCTTTTTGTTCTTTAGCAAATGCTGGTAAATCTGAAGAGTTTTGCCCTGCTAATACTTCTTCTATCTTTTTATTTTCTATTTTTAATTCTGTTCTCCAGTTTTCAGCTTTTGCTGCTCCGGTTTCCTTTTCTACATAATCCCATCTTCCTAGAACAATAATCGGGATAAATAGTAAAATTAACGTTATGATAAATGATTTTTGAACAAATATTTTACGTAATTCGTTCTCAATTAATCGAATAAAATTACTCAATGACATTTCCTCCTGTCAATTGAATGAACAAATCTTCTAGCCTTTCTTTTTTGCGAGTTACATAATAAACCTCTATCCCTGCCAGTACCAACTCTTTCATTAATGAAGGAATCTCTTCTTCATCAATTTCAAACATAATTGATCGATCATTAATAACGTCAAATTTGTACTTGTTATCTTTATTTGTAAAACTACTTTCAAAAACTTTCGTGCTTTTTACAACTATTTCAATAAATAGCTTCTCACCACTTTTATCATTCAGATCAATTGATTCAACAAATTGACCATTTTGAATAATAATTGAGCGGTCACAAATCAATTCGATTTCAGATAATAGATGACTAGAAAGTAGGATTGCTGTTTGTTCGACCTCAGCGATACGTTTTAAATAGTCACGGATTTCTCTTACTCCAGCTGGATCCAATCCATTAGTTGGCTCATCTAATATTAAAATTGAAGGATTATGTAATAACGCTTGAGCAATTCCTAATCTTTGCTTCATCCCTAAGGAATAAGTTGAAAACTTTTTATGTATGGCATTCGAAAGTCCAAGTAAATCAATAACCTCAAGAACTCTTTCCTTTGAAACACCTTCTAACATTCGAGCAAAATACATTAGATTTTTATACCCACTATAAAAAGGGTAAAATGCAGGAGTTTCAATCATTGCTCCGATCTGTTTGATCGATTCTTTAAAGTTGTTCTTAATCGAATTGCCTTGGATATAAATCTCACCACTCGTGATACTCATAAGTCCAACGATCATTCGCATTGTCGTCGTTTTTCCTGAACCATTTGGCCCAAGTAAACCCAAAACTTCACCTTTATATAATTCAAAACTAATATCTTTAATAATCTTTTGATTGCTAATCGTCTTATTTACGCTTTTTAGCTCAAGAACAATATCTCGATTCATCTTGAGGCCTCCTATATGTGCAATAATCTCTTACTAACTGTAAAGTTTTCCCCTTCCTTTTCTCAATAATTAATGCTATCCTCATGGAAGGAATTGAAAGGAGAACTTTATGAAAAGAGTACCATATTACTTAGTATTTGGCTCATTTATCCCATATTTATTAATCTTTGCTTTACCTTTTTTACCTGTTTCTGGGAGCTTAAAAGCTGGTCTGATCGCTCTATTAGTTATTCTTGGAGAAGGAATGTTTTGGATTGGTGGAGTATTTGTAGGTAAAGATGTTATGACGAAGTATCGTAAAAAATTGAGCCCAGCAAAATGGTTTAAAAATAGAAGAAAGCAAGAAAATTGATGGATAAAGGGACGCTCTCATAAAGAGCCCTTTTTTTTATGCAAAATATTGGTTGTGGATAGAATGCAACATAATGCTAACTTTGTTGATAAAGTTGTGAACAATGTTTATAAAGTTGTAATTTTTTTCATAAAGTCATAGGATTCAAATTCAGGTGTATTTGGTATGTTGATAACTAGTGAATTCAGACTGAAAAGTACGAATTTATATCGAACATTGTTGATAAGTTGTGAACTTCGTTGATCTAGAAACCCTCTAAATCTGCAAGAATTTCATTAAAACTCATAATATTACGCAAAAAACCCACAAAATTGTGGGTAGACAAACATGACTTTCAGACTGATTGCAAGCGCTTGTCTTTCGAGGCGCAAAGTCTGGTGAGGAGCGGAGTTACCTTAAACGGTAATGAGCACCGCGCAGGCAGGCGAAGCAACGAAGAAAGCGAGCGTTTGGCGGGCGTTCTGAAAAATTTATTTGCCTTCTAATTGCTTCCATTTATTTTGCATAACAGGTGGCTCATAGTTTTGCATTAGTTTTAATAGGTCGTCTGCATTTTCTGCAACAACAAATAATGAAAGTGTATTCTCGTTCATAAATCCTTCTTTTATAGCATGTTTAAGTAAATCTAACAAAGGGCTAAAGAAGTTATCAACATTTAATAAACCGATTGGCTTATTGTGGATTCCAATTTGTGCCCAACAAATAATTTCAAATAATTCATCGAAAGTACCAATTCCGCCCGGCAGTGCAATAAACCCATCGGACATCTCGTTCATCAAAGCTTTACGCTCATGCATTGATTCTGTCTCAATGAATTGCGTTAGCCCTTTATGGGCAACCTCACCACGAAATAATCCACCAGGCATAATGCCAATGACATTTCCACCTTGTTTTAATACTTCATTTGCAATTTCTGCCATAATCCCTAGTCTTGATCCACCATATATTAAATCTATATTATTACTAGCAAATAAGGCACCTAGTTTTTTTGCTTGAAGACTAAATGACTCTCTATTCCCAAGATTTGAACCAGCATAAACACAAATTTTCTTCATAAAATGTCACTTCCTTCGATGTATTTTACTTTATTTTAACATATCTTTCGATTAGGATTGTAAAGATAAAGTTAACTAATTATTTTTTAGGAGTTGAAAAAATGAATTTAGGTACCATTGGAACAAGCTGGATTACAGAAAGTTTTATCGAAGCTTCAAAGGATAGTAAATTGCTTAATTTAACTGCGATCTATTCTAGAAATGAAGAAACTGCAAGAGCATTTGCTACAAAGCACAACGTTCCTAGGTTTTTTACGAATATTGAAGAGTTAGCAACAAGCCCTGATATCGACGTAGTATACATAGCATCTCCGAACTCATTACACTATGAACAAAGCATTTTATTATTAAAGAATAAAAAACATGTCATATGTGAAAAACCAATTTTCTCAACAATTAAAGAGTTAGATCATGCCTTTAAAGTTGCAGAAGAAAATGGAGTTTATTTATTCGAAGCAATTCGTAACTTCCACTCACCAAACTTTACAGCTTTAAAAGAAGGTTTAGAAAAAATCGGCCAAATTAGAAGTGCTAATCTGCATTATTTACAATATTCTTCTAAATATGATGCATTCCTTAGAGGTGAGAATCCAAATGTTTTCTCTCCCGAATTTTCTGGTGGGGCATTAGTAGATTTAGGTGTTTATCCAATTTATGTAGTGATTGGTTTATTCGGAAAACCAGCCTCAGTAAATTATACACCTGTTAAATTGCGTACCGGTATAGATGGTAGTGGAACATTAGTATTGAATTATGAAAACTTCACTTGTAGCATCCAATGCTCTAAAGTCTCTCAATCATATATTGAAAGTGAAATTACTGGTGAAATTGGAACTTTAGTTCTTGATAAACCATCTCCAATTTCAAAAATTACTTTGATTAACCATAAATCTAAGCAACGAGAATCATTGGAAGTTAGCCAAGTACCAAATGATATGCTATATGAAATCCAAAATATTACTAGCATTATAAAAGAATCAAATATAACTGAATATGAAAAATTAAAAGAGCTTAGCAAGTTAGTATTAACAGTAACTGAATCTGCGAGAAAGCAAGGCGGAATTGTTTTTGGAGTTGAAAAATAAAGAAAACTAGCCGATTGGCGATCCTTAGGTGAAGACAGAGGTGTAGTTGTACTTATAATTAATCCCTAAAATTGGCAACTAACGTCGAGTTTTCTTCTGCGCTGCCAATTTATACTTTCTAGTGAAAATAATTAAAATACCAGTTATCCGATCAGTTGGATACTGGTATTTTTTCTTATTGCTTATAAATCGTTAGTGATCTCTTATGAAAGTCCAAAAAGTAAACCTTGGTTATCAATAAAATAGGAAAAATAACCCATTTCAGGTATAGATTACTTATGTAGAAGCTGATTAAAAAGATTAATCAGCTTTATTATTTTTTAATATACAACAACCCATCCAACCCCTGGCACAAAGTACCATCTTCTACCATTCAGGATATAATATCCTCCGTGCCAATAACCTCCTGGTCCAGGAAACCCATGTCCCTGTCCATATCCTGGTCCATGTCCATATCCTGGTCCATACCCTGGTCCATGTCCATGTCCATGTCCTTGACCTGGTCCATACCCTGGCCCATGTCCCTGTCCTTGACCTGGTCCGTATCCTGGCCCATGTCCCTGTCCTTGACCTGGTCCGTATCCTGGCCCATGTCCCTGTCCTTGACCTGGTCCATGCTCTTGACCTTGACCTGGTCCATGTCCTGGCTGAGTATATCCCGGTCCAGGATATCGACTATATAGTTCATCAAAAACCATGCACTCACCACCTAATTAGAATCATATCTCTATAACTTATTAATTCTGATCATGGCATGAGCAAGTACTACGACATTTAACTAACTTTATTTATTTAATTGATGTTTTCGCCTATGAGTTTATCCTATATTAAAAATACTTACGATAATTTCTTACTCAATACATTCTTCAAGTTCTTTATATAAAACCATACTTTTTATGTCTAATTCTTCAAGTTCTCGTTGATAATTCTGTAAAATGGTTAGATCATTTTCTAATAACATTTGTTTATTAATTTCACTGACTGCTTCTTCTAAAGAATAGATTTCATTTTCAATATCTTCGATCGTTCGCATTTTTGTTTTTATTTTAATCGGTTTCGAAGACGAATTTATTTTAATTACTTTTTCTTTTTCTCTATTATTTCGATAGGTCGTCATTTTTTCTTTTGCAATTTGGTATTCATCAATAAATTCAAAAAGCCTACCATTGTCTAGCCAATAAATTTTTGAAAATAGCTTATTAATGAAATAACGGTCATGCGAGACAGAAAGAATCGTTCCTTTGAATTTTTCAAGAGCGTCTTCTAAAACTTCTCTAGATTCAATATCTAAATGGTTAGTAGGCTCATCTACGATTAATAAATTAATATCTTGATACATAAGTTGAGCCAACCTTAATCTCATTCTCTCTCCACCACTAAGTTGACTTACTTTGCGATAGACCATATAGCCATAGAATAAAAATCCAGCTAATATATTACGTGCTTCACCTTCTGTAACATGTACTTCCTCTCTGAATTCCTGAAGTACGGTGTGATCCGAATGGATTGGTTCGTAATGTTGTGATAAATAACCGATTTTTACATTACTACCCAGTTTAATTTTTCCTTCCTCGATTGATGACTGACCTAAAATCATCTTCAATAAAGTTGATTTACCTGTCCCGTTATCTCCTACTATAACTGCTCTTTCGCCATAGTATAATGAAAAGTTAAGCTGATTAAATAAAACTTTTTCCGCAAAGGATTTTGAAAGATTTTCTGCAACAATTACATCTTTTCCACTTCGGCCAGATTCCTCTAACTGAAATGCCATTTTCTTTTTTTGTAAGACCGGGCGTTTTAATCTCTCAATTCGTTCTAGCGCTTTTTCCATACTTCTAGCTCTTCTGTGCAAACCAGCATTCGGTGGATTTGCTTGATTAGCCCATTCTCTTAAGCGTTTAATCGTTTCTTTCATTTTTTGTATTTTCTTTTGCTGCTCTTCGTAAGCCTGGAATTCTTTTAGTAATCTTTCTTCTTTTTGAATAACATATTGTGAATAATTTGTATGGTAATCGTTAATTTCACCATCTTCTAATTCTAAAATATGATTAACTACCTCATCTAAAAAATAGCGATCATGCGAGATGACAATAATCGTTCCGTCATACTCCTTTAAGTATGAACCTAACCACTCAATAGCGGATAAATCTAAGTGATTCGTTGGTTCATCAAGTAATAGTAAATCAGGTTGTTGTAAAAGGACGATTCCTAATCCAATTTTTGTTTTTTCTCCACCACTTAAAGAGGCAAATTGTTTAGTAAGTAAGTCAGTGATTCCTAATCCATTAGCAATTTTCGCAAGTGAGGCTTCCATCTCATAACCACCGTTATTACTAAACTTCTCTTGTAATGATCCATAACTGACAAGCAATTGTTCTAAAGTACGTTCATCTTCTGTATTAGACATTTTTATTTCTAATTGCTTCATTTCATTTTCTATTTTTCGTAATTCTTCAAAAACAGTTAATAAAACATCCCTACTAGTCATCTCATCTGGAAAAACAGGAATTTGAGCTAAATATCCTGTTTTTAATCCTTTTTTAAAATGGATTGAACCAGTATCAGGTGATTCTATATCCGTTAAAAGTTTAAAAATACTAGTTTTACCACTTCCATTTGCTCCAACTAACCCTACACAGCTATCTTGATGTATTTGAAATGATAATTCCGTAAAAAGTGAATTTCCACCAAACATTTTTGAAATTTTATCTATACTACATGCAATCATGAGTTAATTCTCCTTCTATTTCCGTACCAATCCATAGAAAAAAGCCATAGATTAATGAACCCATCCATGGCTAAAATAATGATTTAAATAGAAGTGTGTGATCACACAATTATTTTATCAATTGAAGTCGTAGGAAAGAGTACGTTTTCGTTTTATTTGAGTTGTTAAATTATTAGAAATTGACAGACCTATCCCGTTAACAACTAAAAACGCAAATTTTGCACGACAATAATATAAAAATTCTATCATTTGTGCGCAAACCATTTGAAAACGTAACATCTTTTCTACACCTCCTTTTCGAACTTAAATTTATTTAAATTATAAAATATTTTAACTTTTAGCACAATACCTATTCTATTTGGCTATACTTAAAACTGTGACTTATTGTTCGCAATTCATACATAAATATTCAAAAGAAAGAGGAGAAAAAAATGAAAAATATTTTACCTCATATTTACGTTGAAAACTGTAAAGAAGAACTAGAGTACTACAAACAAATCTTTGGTGGAGAAATTAAAAACACACAAACCGGTGATGGTATGGAAATGTTTAAAGGGCACGAAGGAAAGTACATACACGCAGAATTACATATCAATGAAAATTGTGTAATTTATTTTGCAGATGTTTTTAGACCATTAGTAAAAGGCGACAATGTTTGGACTACGCTAGAAATGAGTTCTGAAGATGAAATTAATACAATTTATGAAAAGTTATCAAAAGACGGAGAAATTCATATGGAGCTTCAAGATACATTTTGGAATTCTAGATTTGCTGTTGTAAAAGATAAAAATGGATTTACTTGGGAGTTAAATTATTCTAAGCAAGGATAAGTATTATGGTTTATAGGATTTAGGTAAAGATAAATAAACAAAAAGTAGCTGTCTCGAATTGTCGTAGAATGACAATTTTATGAGGCAGTTTTTTATTTTACATTTAACTTTTGTGGGGAGAAAAAATCAATCCCTTAAATTTTTACTCAATTTCTTAGATTGTCATCAAAATTTTAAATATGGTAGATAAAATTACTTAACTAAAAAAATTAAATACCGATATAAGAATAAACATTACTAAAATTTTACTAAAATAGGAGATTGATAGAATGAAAATTTATAAAAGAGTGCAATCTACACTTTTAACTTCTGCTTTGACTATTGGTTTAGGGGTTACTTCATTTGGAGTTGCTAATGCTGTTGACTATGGTAGTTATGTTGACGTATATAAGCAATTTAATGTAGGCACATATGGTGGAACATATAATAATACAAAAACTTTTTCAGGAGGAGGAGGATCAGGTAATTTATCAAAAAAAGATACAATTATTGTTGATTCTTATGGCGCTAAAAAACTTTCTAATGTAAAGATTACTACTTCAGTTTCTGCTGGGAATCCATATTATGTATCATTGTATGCAGAAGGAAAAAAAGGTAGTGCAGTGCGCTATAGTTTTAAGGATAAAATGTTACGAACTAATAAATCTGTAAACTGGACCCCTTCTTCACCTATTGGTAATATCATGTCCTCTACTTGCTATATAATGACTGATGCAACTGGGGCTGGCGGTGACCAAGGAAAGCAATATCGTTATGTGTCCATTTTTAAATATTAAAAGGAGGTATTTTTGTGAAGAAAAATACAAAGATTATAGTTTTTTCAATAACTGCTGGACTGATTGGAGGTATTATAACAAATAATAGTCACTCAAAAAAAGCATTAGCAAATCAAGATATTAAAGAGGATACTGTACTTACTACAAATAAAGAGTTATATAAACAAGTATCTACTAATATCAAATTTCCTAAAAAGGTTCATTTCCAAGAAAAAAGTAGCAAACTTGAAAAAAACAAGGTAAAAGATATATTTCAAACTTCTCTACAAACCTTGCCAACCGGAACCAAAAATTACCAACACAGTTATCAAAGCGATAATAAACAACAACATATTTTATTTAATGTAATCACTAGACCAACTGTTGTAGATCTTGATGGTGTGGCAATCAAAAAGAAAATTACGTTATCAAGCGGAGTGGAAGCTACATATTCAGATGACGATCATATTCAAACTTTATCATTTAATGATCCTACATCAAACTTATTCTATAGTTTAGTTGCTCAAAAAAAGGATGGAGGGAAATTTACAATTGAAGAACTCACAGATATATTAAATTCATTAGACTACGCAAAAGAAATTCAAAAATAAATTTAACTTAAAAAAAATAAAAAAAATTAATATTTAGTAAAAGGAGCATGATTTTGTATAAATTATTTTACTTCACATATAAAATCGTTCTCATATCTATGAATGAATATGAATCTTTGAGGAGTATAATGGTGAAAAAAAAACTGGCAGGGATAATACTTTTATTTTCGATAATAACTGGATGTAACAAACAGGATAATAAGTTGGATTTAACAAATTTAATTCAAATAAGCACAAAAAAAGAAACAAAAACAGTGGGAATACCGATAGATTATAAGGCACCTTCTCTAAAAGTAGCTTTGAATGCACTTCCCTTTCAAGTTTCATTACCAAAAAAACTACCTTTTCCGTCTAAACCTTTCAAGGTTTCCTTAATTCAAGATGTCATGCACGATGGAAAAATTGTGAGAATAATGTTTGACTCTTGGTCAATCGAAACCAACAATCCTCAATATATTTCTATTTTAGTTACAAATCAAAAAACCAGCTTTTCCAATGAATTAGAACAAGTAAAATTAAAAAAAGGAATAAAAGGATCTATTCAAGGGAGTTCAATCTATTTTAACAAAGACGGAATCTTCTACAATATAGATATAATGCCAAAGCCAATCGGTCAATATAACGTAAAAAAATCTTTAATTAGTATGGCAAATGAAGTTTGTGAAGAATAAATCATTTTAGATGTTAATCAAAAAATAAAAAATGTGCCAAAATACTATTCATAAGTTTTTTGGCACAACCTCTTTTTCTTTTCTTATTACAATTGCGTTAAAATGATAGGTTCACCTTTCGTCACAACAATTGTATGTTCACATTGGGCAACTAAGCTCTTATCCGGAGTCACAAATGTCCAGCCATCTCCTGACTCGATAATGTGGTCTGCATTTGCAGAGATAAATGGTTCTACTGCTAATACAAGTCCGTCTTTTAATAAGGCTTTATCCATTGGATCGAAATAACTTAAAATATGTTGCGGGCTTTCGTGAAGACTTTTTCCAATTCCGTGGCCTGTTAGATTTTCAATTACATTTAAACCATTTTTACTTGCTTCATTATATACTGCTCTTCCAATTTGGTTTTGCTTTGAACCTGCTTTTGTTTTTTTCATTGCAGCCCAAAATGCATCTTCTGCAACTTTACAAAGCTTCTCTTTTAGTAAGTCACCTTTCCCAACTACAAAAGAGATTCCAGTGTCTGCATAGTATCCATCTAATGCTGCTGACACATCGACATTAACTAAATCGCCATCTTGAAGTACTCTGTCTCCCGGAATTCCATGAGCTACTTCTTCATTAACACTAATACATGTTGTACCAGGAAAATCATACTCTTTTTGTGGAGCTGAAGTTGCACCATGCTCCTCTAAAACTTGTCTACCGATTTCATCTAATTCTTTTGTTGTCATTCCAACGACAGCTCTTGCCTTCATTTCTTCTCTCGCTAACGCTACGATACGACCGATCTTTCTTAAAGCTTCTAATTCTTGTTCATTATTGATAATCATTTTACTGCTCCTGATTCTATTTAATAATTTGACTTTCTTATATTATGCCATAATATTACTATGTTATAGTCTTTTAAGCACTTATACAAGACAAAAAAGGCAGGATTAAAGCTAGGAGTTTAGGAGACAAGAACGATTTTAAGAGATTAAAGCACTTAGTAATCTCCAAAGTCTCTAAAAATTATCTAATTTATTTAACCTTGAAAGGTATAGGGAACAGATGACTCTACTAATTTTTCAATTCCCGCCTTATGATAGGGCATTAATTGATTTGCCGTTTGGAGATCCATCCATTTAAGTTGTAGAATTACCTCTTTATGAGAAATGCCTAGATCTCCACCGATTATTTTTGCACTAAATGTAATCAAAATTGCATGATGTCCTCTTTCAGGAAAAAAAGCCTCATTAATTGCAACAATATTTCCAACTTCCACTTCTAATCCAGTTTCCTCAAACGCCTCTCGTACTGCTGCTTGTTTTAGTGTTTCATTTTCTTAAGGCAGCACCACCAGGTAAAGTCCATACTTCATTTTCATTTTGTACCATTAAAATACTTTTATTTATTTCATCATAGATAAGCGTATAGACCACATTGACCTTTTTCATTTTGCCACCTCTACTATTTTAAATTTTAATAAAAAATAAGCGTTCTTCTATAAAAAAAGCTTTGTGTACTTTTCATTATATAAAAGTCTGTACAATCTTACCTTTTCCACCCCACACATCTACTTCTGCGAATGCTCCATTAATTAATGTAATTTGAGGCGGTACATGCCCGCAATCGATATCGTAAATGATCGGAATTGCTAATTCTTCATTTAATTCATTATATACATCTTCTATTGTATAGTTATCGACAGCTTGATTTGCCGCACTACGTACAAATAATATCCCAGCGCAATTTTCAAACCATCCTGCAAGTTTCATTTGTACTAAGGATCTTCTTAAATCTGTTGTATTCATTTCACAATTCTCGAAATACCAAATGATTGGTTCCTCTTCAATGTATTTACTTCTGAATGAACGTACATCTCCATAAGGAGTTCCGACAAGATGTCTAATCACATCAATACATCCACCAAGCAATCTTCCTTTGATTTTCTCATCTTTATTCGATGTAGTTTTCCACATTGTTTTTTCGGACAAATGAAATACATATGGTGTTGGATTTTCATGCTGCCATTTTGCTTGGAACAATTTGGATGAAGTTTGAGTGATCGAGTCACCGGATTTAGTTGCTAACACCTTCTGCCACATAGCTGTTGTTTCATCGGAATACTCTCCTCTTAAATCGATTAAATTCGTTCCATGTGCAGTAGCAATCCCTGTTGTTAAAGTAAATGCTAATAAAATAATACTCGTATCAGAATATCCTAAAATCCATTTTTCTTTGTAGTTTTCAAATGCCAATTGATCAAGAATCTCGATTGCAAGCTCTCCACCCCATGGCGGAAAAATGAAATCTATTTTCTCATCATTCATCATTAAATTTAATTCATTAGCACGTTTGTTAGCATTCGCAGATTTTGCTTTGTCCTGCGTCCAAACAACCTCTCCACACTCCACTTTATATCCGTCTCTTTCCATGCGGTTAATGGACTGCTTTATCATTTCGTGGAACTGCACTTTTAAGCCTGATGATGGTGCGGTTATCCCGATCTTTGCACCACTTTTTAAAACTGGATATTTAATCAATTTATCACCCATTTTCTTTTTATTGATTCTAATAGAATACGCTTGGATATACAACAATAATTTCTAAATTATGGAATTTTACTAAATTACATACGATTTTCATTTTCCTTTCATAAAACTTGTTTACATTATATTTAAATCCAGTAAGGAGGATTATGAAATGGAATCAATTGAACAAAAGCATATAAATAAGAAAATAAATCCACCAATAGAAAATATGTTAAAAAAAGTTCCAGAGGTAACAATATTTTTCTGGATTACTAAGTTATTAACAACTGGTATGGGTGAAGTGTTTTCCGATTATATCGTAAAAACTTTAACACCAGTAATTGGTGTTGCAGTCGCATTAATTGTCCTAATTCTGTCTTTAATTTTACAGTTTAAAGTCCGTAAATATGTACCTAGTATTTATTGGTTAGTTGTTGTAATGATTAGTGTATTTGGTACCGTAGCCGCAGACGTTGTACACGTTGGTCTTGGTGTTCCATATGCGATATCAACGGTGTTTTTTGCAGTCTCGTTGGCAATTATTTTTATGATTTGGTATAAGATGGAGAAAACTCTTTCCATACACAGCATTTACACACGACGACGTGAAGTCTTGTATTGGTCAGTTGTTATGGGAACTTTCGCTTTAGGAACTGCTGCTGGTGACATGACTGCATCAACAATGCATTTAGGCTATTTTTCATCAGGTATACTGTTCACAGTTTTATTAGCAATACCGGTTATTGGAAGAAAGTTCTTCAAGCTAAATGAAATTTTCTCATTTTGGTTTGCTTACATTATGACGAGACCAGTTGGAGCATCATTTTCTGATTGGAGCTCTGTATCTCAAAAGCATGGTGGACTTGGATTTGGTGGTGGGCCAGTTACCCTAGTATTATCGATTATCATCATTATTCTAGTTGGATATCTTTCTTTTTCAAAGAAGGATGTACAAACTGAACAAGAGGATATCTCCCAATCTACAATCGCATAGTAACTAACAAAGAAAAGAGCTGATGTTCAAATACGATCATCGGCTCTTTTCTTTTATCTATTATTAAACAAGATTGTGTATCGCAATCAACACCAATATAATTCCACTTATAATGGAACTAAATTGTCCAAGCGACCAACCACCAATTTTCACATTCGCAACTTTTTTTCCTAAAAGGACGCCTAACCAAATTGCCAAAAAGCTAAAAATACTAGCCGCTATCGATATTGCAAATGGTGAAAGTCCAATTAACCCAACACCTAGGCCGTTCGTAAGTGCATTCATTGAAACAGCAGTCCCTAGTATGATTGCTTCAAAACTACTTATGTCCCCTGAATGGTCAACATCGGCTTTCTCCGGTGAACTTAAATAATTTGTAACGATATTTGAAACTGATTCGTCATCATTATTTATTATGGTCTGTTTATCTTTTCTTGGAAAAGTAAGTAGAACAATTCTAAGTCCAATTACCAGTAAAAAAAATGCACCGATTACATTCGAAAGTGTCCCTGGAAACACTTTTGAAATATACTGACCTGAAACAATACCTGCTTCACTGAAAATAAACGCTATGATTGAAATAATTAAATTCGCTAATAATCCAACCTTTATACCTCGAATTCCATAAGTTATTCCTACTCCAAAATTATCAATACTAGATGAAAAGGCAAGAAATAAAACAGTAATCCAAATTGAATAATGCATAGTTTATGCTCCTTACTTCATCCTTTTTCCGACAAAAAGTTATTTGCCTAGCTTTTTATAACCTATGAAGAATTTATGATTAGTCAACTTGTTCAAAGTTTAAAATTTTACTAATAAAAAGATTATGAGAGTATAGACTTTTTAATAAATCTAATAAAAATGCTTTGAAACAAAAAGAGGTAAATGAGCTTTTACTCATTTACCTCTTTTTTTCTATATACCGATTTAGATGTTAATATACTTAGTTCATATAATAATATTAATGGAATCGAGACGGAAATATGTGAAATAAAGTCTGGTGGTGATATACAACACGCCACGATTACTAAGATAAAATATGCATATTTTCTTACTTTCTGTAAATAACTAGGCTTCACAATGCCGATTTTTGTTAAGAACATAATCACGACTGGCATATCAAAAAATGCAGCAAATGGAACGACTAGATTAAAAAGAAAAGAGAAATACTTATCAACAGTGTAGTTTTGTTCAAGCATACCTTGTCCCATTATCGTTAGGAATCTAAGGATATTAGGAAAAACAAAATAAAAGCCAATAACTAATCCAAAAACAAACAGAAAAAATAGTGCGGGTATATAAAATCCGATCCCTTTTTGTTCAGAAGGATGTAAACCCGGTTTAACAAATAACCAAGTTTGCCAAGTTGCAACCGGTATCGTAAAAACGGCCGCAAAAACTGCAGATATCGAAAAATAGACCCATAATATATCCCCAGGACTTAAAACGACTAGTTTATATGTTAAATCCTTGGTTAAGAATTTATAAATTGGTTCTACATACACGAGCCCAATTATAAATAGAACAATAAAAGTAACTGCTGTAATGATAATTCTTTTACGCAGTTCCTCAAGATGATCGACTACTTCCATTTCTTTATTCATATGAATTCTCCGCTTTGTCATTTACTAGAACAATTGTATTAAATACTTTTTTATCCCACTATGATTATTTCAAACAAATACAATTAGTTCAAATTAAAATTTCTTAATAAAAAACAGGATAAAAAAATAGTTGAACTAATGACGATAAATTGATTTTTAAATAGGAGTAAGTTAGCTATAAAAATTAACTTAACAAAAAATCACTAATAAAAAAATAAGTGTAATGTATTTATTTTCACTTATTTTTTTATTAGTGATATTAAACTAAATCACAAGTTAACTATCTTTACCTAATGGAACGACTAGTGGTGTATTGGCAACTGGATCATCTATTATTAAGCACTTTAAACCGAAGACTTCTTCGACTAGTTTTGCTGTGATAATCTCCCGAGGATCTCCTTGTGCAATCACCTGGCCATCCTTCATAGCGATAATATTATCTGCATATCTCGCAGCATGGTTCAAATCATGTAAAACAGCAACTAATGTATTCCCTTGTTGATTTAGATCTTTAAATAACTCTAACAACTCAATTTGATGAGCAATATCAAGGTAAGTCGTTGGTTCATCAAGTAGGAGCATTGGTGTTCGTTGGGCAAGTACCATCGCGACCCAAACTCTTTGTCTTTGTCCTCCGGATAGCTCGTCTACGTATCGATGTGACAAATCGCTCGTATTTGTTAGCTCCATCGCAGACATTACTGCTGCTTCGTCTTCATCAGTCCATTGTCTTATAAGACTCTGATATGGATATCGGCCATGAGCGATCAAATTTGCTACCGTTATTCCATCTGGAGCAGTTGAAGATTGAGGTAATAGACCTAGTTTACGGGCTACTTCTTTTGACTTATAAGATGTAATAGCTTTTCCATCTAATAAAATTTGCCCTTCAGATGGCTTTAACAAATTTGAAAGTGTTCGAAGTAAGGTTGATTTCCCACATCCATTCGGACCAACAATTACTGTAAATGATCCGTCTGGAATTTCTACTGAAAGGTTTCTGGATATTACCCGATTATCGTATTTGATTGTAATGTTTTCTGTCCAAAGCCTAGACTCTGTTTGAATCGTCTTTTGGCTTTGAATTTCTGCCGCTGTTAACTTCATAATTCATTTTCAACTTCTTTCAATCAGAATATCGTAATACATGAAACCCTGTGCGAGAAAGGACCTACTAAACCTTGTACATTTTTATTTCGTTTAAGCTGATCGTGCTTGACGAAATAACAGCCAAACTAAGTATATTCCACCTAATGATAAAGTTACCACACCTACCGGAAAAATTGTTCCTGGAATTACTCTTTGCGCGAGAACATCCGCACCAAGTAAAAGAAACGCTCCCATCATTGCTGCTGGTAAAATACTCTCCTCTGATTTGGTGATACGTTTAGCGATTTGTGGTGCAACAAGTGCCACAAAACTAACTGGTCCAATAACCGCTGTTGGAGCAGCCGTCAATGCAACTGCAATAAGAATCAGTAATAGTTGGGATCGTTCAATTCGAACACCATGAGATTTCGCAGCATCCATGCCGAACTCCATTTCACGCAATGGTCTGTTCATAATCCCTGCATAAATAATGAGAATAATAACCGCAATTGCTGGAGGAACTACTTGTTTCCAATCAATCCCATTTAACGATCCAACTCCCCAAGCCGCTGCAGTTAACGCAACCTCTGCATCACTTTTAATAAGGAGCATCGAATTGATACTTCCTAGGATTGCCGAAACTGCAATTCCGACGATAATAAGACGAAAGTTCTGCGTTCCTTTTCGAAAAGCAAGCAAATAGATAAGGAGAGCCGTTGCGAATCCACCAATCAAAGCCCCACAAGCTACACTAATGTTAGAAGTCGACTTAGAGACAAGAAGCACAATAAGTGCTCCAGTATAAGAGCCTGAGGTAAAACCAATGATATCAGGAGACCCTAAAGGATTCCGAGTGATTGATTGAAAAATCATGCCACTTATTGCTAAACCTGCTCCAAAAACAATCGCAGCCACCACCCGTGGTAAACGCCATTCGACCACAACAGTTCTCGTCATCCCTGTCGCTTGGCCAATTAAAGCAGAAAAAACTTCGTGAACACTCAATTTCAGTGTGCCTACCATTAATGCAAACATTGCAATTGCAATCGTGGCTATAAGAAGGATTGCCGTAACAATCATGCTCCTCACATCAATTCGCGCCTTTACAGGCCATTTCAGTTGTAGATAGTGCCTGCCATAATTAATGGGGCGCATAATATTCACTCCTTCTTACATTCAAACCTTTGCCACAAATCAACTTCATTTTATAATCCACTCGCTTTACGTCTACGAACAAGAATCAATAGAATCGGTGCACCAACTAGTCCCGTAATGATACCTACTGGAACTTCTGAAGGTAACAATACAACTCTACCAATAATATCTGAAAGGATAAGTATGATCGGTGCTGCTACTATTGAGTATAGAAAAATCCAGAATTGGTCTGGACCGACAAACCATCGTACACAATGTGGCACCATTAATCCTATAAAACCAATTGGTCCAGCTATCGCAGTCGCCCCGCCAGCTAATAGTGTAATTGCAATCAAACCGATTGCACGAGTCACACCAACATTTACTCCTAAAGATGATGCACGATCATCTCCGAATGCAATTGCGTTTAAGGAAGGCGTAATGACAAAAGCTAATAATGCACCAACGATTAAAATGGGTAGAACAAGCCAAAGGTCATCAAGACTTCTCCTAGCTAATGTTCCAACACTCCAGTTCAACATTCGTGCAAATGCTTTACTATTTATTAATGTTAATGATGTAGTAATCCCACTCAAAGTGGCACCAAGTGCGACCCCAGCAAGTGTAATTTGTACAGGTGTAGGAGCTTTTTTACCAGCTCCTCCACTTATAACATACACAGCAATTGTCGCTATTAATGCACCGGCAAGTGCAAACCACATATAGGCAGACATCGATGTAACAGAAAAAACACCAATCCCTATCGCTACTGCGAAAGCCGCCCCAGCATTTACACCAAGAATACCAGGGTCTGCTAGAGGATTTCTAGTCAGCACCTGGATTAATGCTCCAGCTAGTCCAAATGCGGGACCTACGATCAGTGCAATAACTGTTCTTGGTATCCTAGTATTATGAATGATCGTGTGGTCATAGCTATTGTTTGGTGAAAACAATGCATCCCATACTACCCCAAAAGGAATTGATTTAGCACCGAACATTAAACTCAAGAACACTACGCCTACCAAAAGTAATAGTGCTACGATGAAGCCCAAAAATCGTTGCAACCGCATTGAAGTAATTGTCTTTTTATTTTCCCCAACTACTTGAGTCGTTTTGTTTTTTGGTTGCTTCATCGCTGTCACTGTTTTACTCCCCGCCTTCTAATGCTTTTTTAAACTGTTGTGGTAAATTATCGATTGCCCATAATAATGCAGGAACCGTTCCTGTTGAAAATGCGTTTGAAGAATTTGTATCAAGAATAATTGATCTTCCATCAGCTACAGAAGGGATCTTTTGATAAAGTTTATTATTTGTGATCTCTTTTGGATCAACAAAAATAGGTAAAACAATCGTAAGATCAGCATTTAATAGATCTAACTTTTCGTCAGCCACTTTAATAAAGAAATTACCTTTAGCTAATTTTTCAATCTCTTCTTTGTTTTTGAATCCAAGTCGCGTTACAAAATCAACACGAGAATCGCCTTTTACGTATGCACCAAAACCTGAAGAATCGTAAGCACCAACTGCAACCGTTTTACCTGCAAATTCAGGATTTGCTTTAGCCGCTTTATCAAATGCCACATCTACATTCTTAAGTAGTTCTTCACCTTTATCTACTTTACCAAGGGCTTGTGCAATCATTCGCACCTGGTCTGTAGTAGTCGTTAAATAATTATCTCCACCCTTAGGAACCCCAACCGTTGGAGCGATCTCTGAAAGGCGTTTGTATCGTTCTTCATCACCCGAAGATTTTACATCAAGAATTAAATCTGGTTTAAGAGAAGCAATTTTCTCATAATCAAGTTCCATTGTTCCAAGAATAGTTGGTGATTTTTTATATGCACCTTTTAACCAAGGTCCTACACCGTCACCACCAAAAGCAAGCCAGTCACTTGCACCAATAGGTTCAACTCCAAGACTTAATGCCGTCTCTGCATCTCCCCAACCTAGAGCAACAACACGTTTCGGATGCCCTTTGATTTCCACTTTACCGAATTTTGTATCAACAGTGACACCGGATTCATTTGAAGACTTTTTATCTGACTTTTTACTTGAATCTGATGAACAGCCAACTAGACCAATCAATAAAAATAAAGACATGATAATCCCAATTAATTTGGGCATTTTGATATTGCTAATCATTTCGTTCTCTCCTTAATTAACATTGAAGTTGATAATCATTTTCAATCATTAATTATACTAAAGAGGCTTTTATTGTCAATATATTTCCATTATTGTTACAGAACTTTCAGAATTATTCACTTATCAACTTTAATCATTTAATTAAGAGTCACTATTCTAATCTTCCATTTATTTACAACACTATGTACTTTAGCATTAACTTTTCATTTCATCTCATTATATTATAATAACATTTTTTTAAAATAAAAGAATGAATAATTGCTAAAAAGGCTCCCCGATAATCTAAATCAGAAGCATTATATAATTTAGTATTACTAGATCGTTAAGAAGCGTTAAGTACAATAAAAAGCAAAAGTCAGTAGCTTGTCGGCCACTGACTTTTTAAAAACGATTGAATAACCCTTAAGATCATTACTTTCCTTGCTTAAGTTTAATGAAGTTTTCTTGCAGTTGCTCTAAACGCAATTTACCTTGTTCACGTTGAATTTTATTTTCTTCTTCAATCGCTTTCGTTTCTTGCATACCCTTCATAATGATATTCCAAGTTTCTTCCATCGTCTCAATCTTAATGCTAGGAGATCCTGATAATCTAGCAATATCCACGCTTTGCTGTGAAATTGTATTGGCATTACGCAATAATAATTCGTTTGTTCTCTTATCTAATTCATTCATTGATTGAGCTACTAAATTTTGTCTCTTAGCTGCTATTGCATTAATTAATGCAGTTTTAAAAATTGGAATTGTTGTTACAAAGGCTGAGTTAATTTTACCAATCAGTTTAGTATTACCTCGTTGTAATAAACGAATTTGCGGAGCTGATTGATAAGCAACTTGTTTTGCCATTTCTAAATCATAAGTACGTTGTTCAAGTAACTCGATCGCATTTTTCAAGGAATCTAACTCCATCATAGCAAGCTGATTACCTGATCCAGCTCGTTCAGTTAAAGCAGGAAGCTGTGTTTTTAACTCTTCTGCTTTCATTTCTGCAGCTACAATATATTTTTCTAAATCCATATAATATGCAACGTTTTGCTCATAAAGTTGTTCTAATGTATTTGTGGATGTTTTCATTTCGTGTTCATACTTTGTAATTTCTACATAGACTTTATCAATTTCAGTACCCATTGATTGATATTTATCAAATAATTTATCAATTAACTTTTGACCACGATTAAAAATTTTTGAAAGAAACCCTTTTTCTTCTGCAAAATCTTTCGCATCAAAGCGGTCCATAATTTTTCCTAATTGTTTTAATAGAACACTAGATTCTTCCATACTTGAAGCCTTAATTGTATTTAATATTTTACCTGAGAAGGTTGAAATTTCAGTTGCTGGTTCTTTCCCGTACTCCAATAAAGCTATTTGATTTTTATGGTCTATTGAACTTGCTAGACGGTGTACTTCAGGTTCATTTCTTAATTGCAATTTCATATCATTTGCATTCGTTTGTAAAATTTCTTCTTGCTTTTCTAAACTAGTAAGTGTATTTATAGACATTTTAAGTTCCCCTTTTATTTAACTATTTTTCTAAATAGATTTTTAATTAGTGAATGTCCTGATTCTCGCAACACTTGAAATTCAGTATCAAAAGTAACTTCATCTAGCCAATGGGAATCGAATAATTTGTCATCTACGAATAGTTCGATATCATTCTGACCCGTCGGATTAAGTAAAACTAGATCCACTCCAAACTCATTTAATAATAGAAGTAGTGCTGCGTCGTTTCTATTTAGTTCACCATCTCTTTCTGTATTGTAAATAATTAATTTTGGAACTTGTTGTGTATAATCAAACTGTTGCAGTAATCTTAATATTTCATTTGGTATATTCATAGATTGGCTAAATAAAAATAGTTGTGTCTGAGCCTTTGTTTCATTTGGTAGTGACTTTATATTTGCTCTGTCAACATATCTGGATATAGCAGAAGCTAGACCAAACTGTAATCCGCTCGGAAGTTCTTTATATCTCCACCAGTTACTAGCCAACATCTTTTCGGGGTCAAGCATCCCGTCACGCCCTAAAGCATTTTGGTAATGATATTGTTGGTTTCCTTTAACTAATTGGGTAAATGGAAATTTATCTATTTTAAGTGCTAAATTAGATTCAGTTAGTTGGCCAATCTTTTCCCAATATTCACGATGGTTTTTCGTCACACCTAAAATCTTCATAAAGAAAACCGGTATTTCAACACTATTGTCTTTTACTTGAAAATTAGGACGTAACATTGCTCTTTCTTTATGTAAAATGAATAGTTCATCAAATGTTGTTTTTAACGTAATTGATCTTGGAGCATAGTTTCTAAATTGCCATGGTTTATATAATAAAGAATCCTCAGTATGCAATAATTTCTCAATTTCCTTTGTTGCTCTATGGGCAACTGTACTCTTCCTAACTGGCTTTTCTTTAGGAAAAGGTACGAAAGATGTCGTTGAAGGTAGTATTTTAATTCCTTCGTTCTTGGTACCTAATAAATGAGATAATGAATCTTTTCCTTCAGGATGAAATATAGCAACATCAAAACCTAAAAGGATTAGCAAGTAAAGGAAATAACATTCACTTAGCGTTGTATCACCATACCATAAGATCAGTGGAGAACTAGCAGGAAAACTCTCAATCCATTTACTTACATGGTTATGTAACCATTTTATGAGATCAACTATGATCCTTCTAAAATTACTATCAAGGAATCCATTTTTATGTGAATCTTTAAAGCTAGATAATACAGATTTAATTTGCTCTCGAATATGTCTATGTATGTTCTCATTTTCGTGCTTCGGAATTAATCGCTCACCTTCAAGGAATGCAATTAGTCTGTTCACTGACAATCCATTTTCAGCACTGTTTATTGTTACTATTCTTTGAACTGCTTGTAACATTTCATTCGAAATAGTCTTGTTTAATTCTTCGCTTAATAGAATGACATTTAAAGACTCGTCATGTACTAGTTCATATAAATTTTCAAAATACTCATCTTCATCAATGTTTGTTCCTAAAATTCGCCATGCAATTTGATTAAACTGTATGGTTTCACCTTCTACTTGATAAGATTGTCTTAATGTTGAAGGTTGTTTCAAGATACTCAACCACTCATGTTGATTAATATCCATTGCTTTTGGGTTAATCGCAGACATATAGATACTCCTTTCCGATGTCATTATTTCATTTTTGGTTGTCCGAAAACTGCTAACATACCTTCACGAGTTACTACCCAAGAGGAACCAAATTTACGTATCGTACCGTCTGGAAAATCATTTATTCGTTTCCGTAATGTTGAGTCATTGATCCCCCATTCTTGACACGCTTGACGTGAACTAAGTAAACTTGGATCATTTAAATTTATCGTATTACTTTGTTTATTCAAAATCCCACCCCGAACTTCCAAATAATGCAACATTACATTAGGAAAACATTTTAAACTTAAATTACAATCTAGTACATCTTTAGAAATCATTTTCTAAAGATGTACTAAACGATAATAAAGGGGAAATAAACACACTTTCCCCTTTTTACTATCAAAATACTTTTTTTGCTAGGTAAACTTAAGCGTCTAAGCCGTAATCTCTAACTAGTGAAATTAAACCGCCTTGGTAGCCGCTACCAATCGCATTGAATTTCCATTCGCCGTTATGACGATATAATTCTCCAACTACTACTGAAGTTTCAATTGAGAAATCTTCACCTAGATCATAACGAATTAATTCTTCACCATTCGTTTCATTTAAAATACGAACATAAGAGTTGCTTACTTGTCCAAAATTTTGGTTACGTGCATCAGCTTCATGAATCGTAATCGCAAATGCGATCTTTTCCACTGAAGCAGGAACGTTTGTTAGATTAACTGTAACTTGCTCATCGTCACCATCACCAGCGCCAGTTCTGTTATCGCCATGATGTTCAACTGATCCATTTCCACCTACTGTATTGTTGTAAAATACAAAGTCTTTTTCAGATGCACATTTGCTTGCACCATTTAATAAAAATACTGATGAGTCTAAGTCAAAGTCATTGCCGCCACTGTACTTATTAGTGTCCCAACCTAATCCAACAACAATGTTCGTTAAACCAGGATTTGTTTTCGTTAAATCTACCTTTTGTCCTTTTAATAAATTTACTGTCATTTTAAATGCACTCCTTTTCAATTATGTTTTTTATTTATTGAAAACGTTGAACAATTTTATCGATCGCTATATCCTTTGTTCCCTCTCCTACTGCAGAGAACTTCCACTCTCCATTATGGCGATAAATCTCACCAGGGAACAACGCAGTTAAACCTGAATAATTATCAGTAATATTGTAGTGTACTAACTCAGCGTTTGCTGACTTGTCTACTACTCGAATAAATGCGTTTTTAATCATACCGAAATCTTGCTTACGTTGTACACAAGCATAGATATTTACAACAAATACAAGTTTATGTACATAAGATGGAACCTTATTTAAATTAACAAATACTTGCTCATCGTCACCGTTGCCATCACCTGTTAGATTATCTCCAGAATGAACTACGCTACCGCATAAGCTTTTTTTGTTTCCAAAATAGATTACATCACTTGCACTTCTTAACTTGTCATTCTCATCTAACATTAAAACAGAAGCGTCACAGTCAATGTTTTCTTGTTTACCAAATCCGAAGAAACCACCACTTTTTTTCACCGGATCCCAACCTAAACCTACAATTAAAGAGGAAAGTCCCGCTCTTCCTTTTGTAAGGTCGACTTTTTGACCTTTTTGTAAAGAAATTGCCATATGCTATTAACACTCCTTATCATGTATTAATCACGCTTGCGTGATTTATAGTTTCATATTATCATATAAACTTTGGAAATACTATTAACAACTTGGTGATTTGTGGAATATGTTACAATTTCTTGTCATGAAAACAATTGGTGAACTTGTCATGAGTACCCTGTAGATCGTCGTCTAACTTGATATAATGCAAGTTCAATTGAGGGTGCTGCTTTTACCGAGAAACGCAAGTGATGTAATAGTACTTTTAAATTAACATTCTCTTTATTGGTCGGTGTATCCTCAGCTACAATTAGTTTCTTAATCATGTTAACTACAAATTATAATGTACTATTATCGATCATTTTCAATCTATTACTAGTCATATTATTTTTGGTTTTATCGAAGAAACTATTTAATAATGGCATTACTGGAATGTTAGCGTCCTTGCTCGGTGCATATGTAGGGACTGTCATCGCATATATGACATTTATTTCAAGCATAAGCGTCGTTATTGTGGATATTCTGTTTATTATTTTTATTTTTTTATTGTTATTTTTCGTTGATCGAAGCTAGTTTCAAATTCAAATCAAAAAAATAAGAATAAGAGAAATCATGCCAAAACATCAAACAGTACTGTCATATTAACTTCCATCCTAGTTATATTCGTCATCATATTTACCGTTAATATGGATAAAGTAAAAGTTGTGTCATTGGGCAACCACAAAAGCAAGCTGCAAAACAAGGCGATCAAAATGACCTTAATACGCAACAATACACGTAACACCATCAGGTTTTAGTCCAAAAAATACAGTATTCAAACCTGCAACAATGACTAAAATAATTGTTGATGTTGATCCAGATGCCGGGGGCAATGCAAGATTGGCCTCTACTGACTTAGGTATTAACATTCCATTAAAAACTGGAAAAAATATTCTCTTATTAAATAATCCATTAAAAGGAGAATATAATATCTCTTTGGAGCCATCTAAATCTGTTGGTAAGTTGCTTGTTAAATAAATTTTTGAACTATGTTTACACACTGAAATCCACAAGTAATTGGTTTTACTTGTGGATTATTTTTGTATAAAGAGTCATGCACCATTGAATAATCTTACTATCTAATCCATAATCCTAATAAAATTTTAAAGTTTATCACATTTCTATCACAATTTTACTTTAGAATTTAGAAGTTGTTTTATTTTCTTATTTACTCAAATAGATATGAGGTGACGTAAAAAAAAATGAAAATCCGAATTATGGGGTTTTCTTTCTTAATATTATTGATTGCTGCCGCTTTTTTTCCGTCCTTAGCTTCAGCACATGCTTATATCATCAAATCTACACCTAATGAGAATGAAGTTTTTCTAAAATCTCCTCAACATATTCAAATACAATTTGATGAATCAGTACAGTCTGCATTTCATTCTTTACAAGTTTTAGATGAGCTAGGCAATCGAGTTGATTTGCGAAATGGCAGTATAAATAAGCAAAATCAATCAATTTTAGAAGGAAGCTTAAAACCTAATTTACCAGATGGAAATTATCATATTGTTTGGAAGGTAATTTCTAGTGATGGTCATTCAGTAAATGGTGTCATTCCATTCAGAGTAGGAAAAGTTGATGGGCCATCAACAATCTCAAATAAAGCAAGCCAATCCTTACCCAACACAGACGTAATGGGAACCTACTGGATTGAATATATGAGTTTACTTTTATTTGTTGGACTTTTATTTTTTTGTTTATTTATTTACAAAAGCGATCAGAAAAATCGAACGATTGCTTTTAAAAATTCTAAAGCTTTATTGTTAATCTTCTATTTTGGAATTTTATTTAGTGTTCTTTTAAGCCTTTTAGTTGAAACAAAAAACTATACAAATGGTTCATGGCAAAGTATTTTTCACAAAGATTTGCTATTGGAAACAATAAACAGTACTAAATTCGGAAGTGTATGGGTAATCCAAATTCTTCTACTTATTGTTCTAGCTAATTCACTGTATATGGCTTGGAGAAGTAATCAAAAAAGTTCTTTCTATTGGTGGTTAAGTGCTTTATTAATCGGCATTTTCTTACTAATCTCAAAAGCTTTTATTGGGCATGCTTCTATGCAAAATGAATTTTTACCAGTTTTCTTTGATTTTATTCATTTACTTTCTGTTTCAATTTGGCTAGGAGGATTAATAGGCATAAGCTATATACTTCCTAAAACGCATAAGAAACATGACGCAAATGACGTTTACTGGAAAACGATCCAACGATATTCTAGTTGGGCAACATTATCGGTCGTTTTACTAATGGCAACGGGTATTTACGCAAGCTTAAAGTATATTCCTAACTTTTACTCATTATTACATACAACCTATGGTAAGGTTTTATGCGGAAAAGTTATCTTATTTCTAGTCATGCTACTTTTAGGATTGATTCATTTTATCAAAGGAAAACGCAGAAAAAACAAATTAGGAAAGTCTGTTTGGTTTGAAATAAGTATAGGAGTAATCGTTCTAATCCTATCATCCTTATTAACAAACCTGCCAACTGCAATGGAATCACCTGGTCCTTTTAATAACACAAAGCAAAATAATGGTTATTCAGTTACATTACACGCTACTCCGAACATAGTCGGTAAAAACGAATTTAAAATTAATATACGAGATAAAAATAATAAGCCGTTGTCTACTATTCAACAAGTTACGCTTACCTTTAAAAACACTAACATGAATATGGGAAATAACACTACTCAAGTTAAGAAAACTTCGGCAGGTGTTTATGAAACAAAAGGATTTTATACAGATATGGCAGGACATTGGAATGTAAAAGTCCACATTTTAACGAACTCTCTCGATTCTGTAGATGTAGATTTTAAATATATCGTAGGTAGTAAATGATTATTACATTAAAAGGAGACTAACAAAAAATGAAAAAATTTATTTTAAAAACGTCTAAAATTATTGCTTCAGCATTTGCGATGACAATGATCTTTACTGGGATTGCTAGCGCGCATGTTGTAGTTAATCCTAAAATTTCAACCCCTGGTGCTTGGGAAACATACACAATGAAAGTACCATCTGAAAAAGAAATTGCTACAACAAAAGTTACACTTAAAATTCCTTCAAAATTTGAATTTGTTTCATATCAACCTGTCCCAGGGTGGAAATTTACCGAAACAAAAGACGCAAACGGTGTTGTTACATCTGTTACTTGGAGTGCAGAAAATGATGGTATTCAAGCGGGACAATTTCAACAATTCGTATTTATGGCCAAAAATCCAGACGCTGAAGTAAATGGAGCTTGGGATGCATATCAATATTATAAAGACGGCAGTATTGTTGAGTGGACTGGTGACGAAAAATCAGAAGCACCACACTCGATTACAAATATCGTAAAAGACACAACTGTAAAAGGTGAAACTGTTAAAGCAACGGAAGATACAACTGTTAAGAAGGATACAGAGAAATCAAGTTCAAGTAATACTTCTTTGGTTATGTCGATTGTGGCGGCTGTTCTTTCGGTGATTGCTTTATTGGTTGCGATTCTTAGGAAGAAATAAGATAAAATGAGGGAGTCTTGGAGACCCCTCATTTTTTTATGGGAATGACGTTGTGAGTTGAGGCTCAGCTGCAATTAAGTCTGTTAGAATAGCAAATAAGTGAAGATATGCTGCAATTAAACAGTGTTCTGCAATTAAAATCTGAAAATCGCAATTAAAATTGACGTAACAGCAATTAAATTTAGAGAATCGCAAATAAATTTGGCAGAACTTCAATTAAACTTCAGAGAATCGCAAATAAACTTAATAATTACCTATACTAGTAGAGGTATTATGACCTTGAATACACTACAAAAGAAGTTCATTTCAAATGGAAAACTAGCAAATATGCTTTAAAGAATAAAATCTTGAAAAAAATCGGCTAATTCTCTTTAAAAAAGAGCAATTTTATCAGCCTAAAATAAGAGGCATTGTTTAAATACCTCTCCTCTTTGTCCTTTAAACTGACTGATGAAAGAGCCTAATCATTCCAAACATGCAAAAAAATAAAACCTGTTCCCTATAAAATCCAAGGAACAGGTTCAAAATACTATCATTTAACTAAAAAATCTTCCGCTGTTGTCGATCATCCTTCAATATTTCCACAGCTTCTCTAAATCTCTGTGAATGAACAATTTCACGTTCTCTTAAAAATCTTAAACTATCATTTAAATCAGGGTCATCAGAAAGATCAATGATCCATTGATACGTTGCCCTAGCCTTTTCTTCAGCTGCAATATCTTCATATAAATCTGCAATTGGATCACCTTTTGCTTGAATATAAGCAGTAGTGAACGGTACACCATCTGAATTATGGTAGAATAATGCGCTATCATGAGATGCATAATGCGTATCTAATCCAGCAGCTTTCATTTGGTCTGGTGTTGCGTCTTTTGTTAACTTATAAATCATCGTAGCAATCATTTCTAAATGAGCAAATTCCTCTGTTCCGATATCTGTTAAAAGTCCAATAACTTTGTCTGGAATAGAATATCGCTGGTTTAAGTATCTTAAGGCAGCAGCTAACTCTCCGTCTGCTCCACCATATTGTTCAACTAAAAATTTGGCAAGCATCGGGTTACAAGTGCTTACTTTAACTGGATATTGTAATTTTTTTTGATAAACCCACATGAATACTCCCTCCTTCTAAACCTGCCATGGCCATGGGCCTTTATGCCAGTTCCAGTTTTGATCTGAATAACTGCCACCAAATTGATATAATGGTCCATATTTTGACTCGAAATTAGCTTCAATTTGTTTTTTGTATTGAACATATTGATTAAATTGGTTAATTGTATTTTGATCATCTGGGTGAGTATCTAAATATAAAGTTAATTCTACAAGTACGAAATCAACAGCTTGCAGTTCCTCTAAATCCTGATAATACTCTGGAGGAAGTTGCTCAGTCATATTTAATCCCTCCTAGCTTTATATGGATTTTCGTAGTAGTCATAAAACACTTTCCATAACGTACCTTTTTTTAATGCTTCTTTATAAGAAAATTGCTCTAGTCCTGGTGGCTGAAATCCTAAATATAAGTGTGGAGGTGTAGAATAATATTTTGTACCAATTGGTGGGCAAGGGTCATTTGGGCCATGAAAAACATTCCAAGATTTCACAGGGGTAAATTGAAGTCCTTGATTATTTTCGTTCATACTGATCACTCCCTCAAATAAAAAGACATCCACTAATGTCACTATATTCGAAGCGAATATAAAAAATGAATTTTATCATTCATAAATAGACCTATTATTTACTTCAAAAGCAGAACGAATGCCAGATTCAACTGCACCTTCAATCCACGCAGGCGCAGAAGATGTATGTTCACCAGCAAAATGTACTCGCCCCTCAGGAGTTGAAATATAAGGTGTCAGCTCTCTATTTTGCTCTGGCTTGAACATAGAAAACGCTCCTCCAGAGTATGGATATAGAGCCCAACTATGAGTGTAACCGGTAATAAATTCTGTATAAACTTGATTACCATGGATAGTGGCCAAATTACTTAAAGCATTCATTATCCGATCATTTTCAGACATACTATCCCAAATCAGTGCATCATCTTCCCAAGTATAACTAGCTAAAACAATTCCCGATCCATTTTTACCATTATGATTACTTGGATAATATGCAAAACGGATTGGTAAATCTGTCGTTAATTTCCCACCTAATGTCCCATCTTTCTCCCAAAATCTACTTTTAAATTGAAGGCCAATTTTAGTAGACGGAACATAGTGTAATTCTCGTATTGCCTTCCATTTATCATAAGAAAATGAATTTCTTGGAACCACTTCGATGAAGTTTAATAACGAAAAGGGGATAGTAATAATGGTATAGTCAGCAGTAGTTTGATAAGGCAGATGGCTTGTATAATGCTCTGAGTGAATCGTTACTTGATTATTTTCTTGCACGATTTTATTCATTTTTTGTCCAAAGAATAGATTATCCTTCAATTGTATTAAAAACTTTTTAGGTAGTTGATCATTTCCACCCGAAATCTCATAAAACTTAATTTCCTTTGAAAATAACACAATGAACTCTCTTAAAATAGCAGTAAAGGCAAGTTCTGGAAATCCTTCCATCCCTTGAAGTACTTTTACTTTTTCTAAAGCACCAGGCGATAAAGGCGTTCCGATTGGGTTATATCTTAAAAAAGATTCCATTGAATGATGGTCATAATTTTCAATAATGTTTTTCCAATTCTCATCAGGGTTTTGATGAATAAAATCCATTACCGATTTTAGTGATCTTTCAATAAACTGATCAACATTTATCCCTTTTTCATTGGTCGCTACACGATAACCTAAAATATCAGGATTTTGTTCATATTGCTTCTGAGTTGTTTTGACCCCGTTAACGAAGATAATATCCTCTGACTTCCCATTTATAAATTCATTTACTTTTAAGTTAAATTTATTTATATATTCAAGTACAAGTTTGTGATCAGAAGCAATACGCATTGCACCCAATTCTAAGTATTGATCATTAATAAAAGGTGCTCTTTTCGTATAAATCCGACCACCTACTCGACCATTTGCTTCTAAAATTGTCACCTCATGTCCTGCTTCCTTTAATAAAGAAGCTGCTACTAAACCAGAAATTCCCGCTCCTACTATAACAATCTTTTTCGGATTAGTTGTCCGCTCTAGTCCATTTTGTATTAAAGTAACCATTTCATCCTTCGATAAACGCCTACCAGATGTACTATTCATGTTCCCTCTCCTAAAAAATTATTTTAGTTCATAAGATTTTTATTCAGTGAAATATTTCATTAGAATAACAAACCGATTTATGCATTAATTTTTTAGGTAATTTTTAACAATTAGTTAGGAGAAACTAATAAAAGCACTCACTTTCAAAAGTGAGTGCTTTCTGACGTCATTCTTTCACAAATTCCTTCGTACTTCTTACAGTATCAATCTGACGAACCATTCCTTCAATTTCTTCACGTTTTGGTTCTAAGAAAGGTGGTAAAGACAACTTTTCACCAAGTGTCTCGTAAGGTTCATCCCCCATAAATCCAGGGCCATCTGTTGCAAACTCAAATAAAATTTGTGGAGCAACTCTTGCATATAAAGATTCAAAGAAATGACGATCTACGTAGCCAGAGTTTGGTAATCTAAATGAATCTAAACGTTTAATCCATTCTTTTAATACACTAGAATCTTCTACACGGAAAGCAACATGATGAACTGTACCAAATCCTTGGTAAGCTTGTGGTAATATTTCATTATGCTCCGCAATAATTTGTGCTCCATTTCCACCTTCACCGACTTCGAATAAATGGAATGAACCTTCTTTATCAATTTCTTTAAATAAAAGTACTTTTTCAATTACTTCTTTAAAGAATTCGAAATTAGCTACACGAATAAATATTGGTCCTAGTCCTGTAATTGCGTATTCTAATGGGATTGGTCCTTTTTGCCATGGTGTGCCTGAAGCAATTCCTTTATTATGTTCATCTGAGATTAATTGATATTGTTGGTCGTCGAAATCAACAAAAGATAATGTTTTCTTACCGAACAGTGTTTTTATTCCTGAGTGTTTTACTTCTAATCGGTCAAAACGCTTCACCCAATAATCTAATGCTGCATCAGTTGGTACTCGGAAGGATGTTTTTGAAATTTCATTTGTTCCATGTACTCCTTTTTGAATACCAGGGAAATCAAAAAATGTCATGTCCGTTCCAGCACTTCCCTTATCGTCTGCAAAGAATAAATGGTACGTTTGAATATCATCTTGATTGACCGTTTTCTTTACTAAACGCATTCCTAAAACATAAGTAAAAAATTCATAGTTTTTTTCTGCACTGCTAGTTATTGCTGTTACATGATGGATCCCTTTTAAACCGTTCATACGAATTCCTCCATTTAAAATAGTTATTTATATATTAGCTTTTTTATTTTGTGATTCTATTGCTGAAGAATACTAAAAATTAGTAAAGAGTTAGTAAAAATTTTATTTTGAATTCAATATATCTCGAATTCGAGATAAATATATCATGTAAATCATTTTCCGTCAAACTGTATTTTACATATAAAAAAGACTCCAGCAAATTTGCCAGAGTCTTCAGATTAACATCTATTCAATTACTCTAAATGGTCGATCTAATTCAAAAAGTTTGCGATATCGGTCCTCGGTTTTGAAAAGTTCTTCATGTGAGCCTTTCATTGCAATTTTACCTTTATCTAAGAAAAGAATATGATCAGCCATTTCTGCACCGATTAAATGGTGTGTGATCCATAGTACTGTCTTTCCTTCTAATACTTTAAAGATCGTTTGAAGTAGTTTTCGTTCTGTTATTGAATCTAATCCAACAGTTGGTTCATCTAAAATAACAATTGGTGTATTTTGAAGAAGTATTCTGGCCAAGGCAATTCTTTGTCGTTCTCCACCAGAGAATCTTACACCGGTTTCTTGCATAGGGGTATTATAGCCTTCTGGAAGGGTTGATATATAATCATGTAGTTCAACCATTTTAGTGACTTCGATTACCTCTTCGTCACTTGCTGTTGGATTTCCTAATCGAATATTATTTATAACGGTAGTATCAAATAAATATGGCTTTTGATTAAGTACAGACACAACTTTCGAAATTTGGTCTTCTAAAGCTATACTTTCGACCTCATTTATTTTAACGCTTCCTTCAGTAGGGTTCTCTACTCCTTCAATTAGTTTAAGAATAGTTGATTTTCCTGAACCACTCGGACCTAATAATGCAGTTTTTTTGTTTTCCTCAATTGTAAAAGAAACATTATTTAAGATAGTTTCGTTTTCCGCGTAATGAAAGGCTACATCTTTAAACTCGATTTTTCGATAATCTTCAATATTCCCTTCAATACTGGGTGATTCCTGATCACGACTCACTTCTTTAATCCCTTCTAGGCGATTGATTGAATCTGTATATAAAGGGACACTTCCAAGAGAATTTGATAGTGGAATAAAAGCTTCTGTTAAAGGAAATAAAACTAAAACAAATGCGGCGATAAAAGTTCTTGGAATTTCTCCAGCTAAACTTTCATTCCCAGCCCAATATAGCATCATCAAAACTAAGACTGCTACAATACATTGAGCAACCAGATCGCGACGTCTTCTAAATCTTTTTTCCTTGTTTTGGATGTTTCTTAACGATTCATCCATTTCTCTATAATTTTTAATAAAGCTATTTTGTTTACCACTAAATAACCAATCACTAATACCCATAACTGCATCAGTTAAATTTTCATATAAATGGCTTTTTTCCTTTTTTATTCGGTAAGTTCGCGCTTTTTCAACTAATAATGAAAAATACGGTAGGACACCTACTAAAACAAAGGAAATGACTGCTGTTAATATTGCAAATGGTACGGAGAAGAATCCAAGTGCTACTACCGATATAAAATAGATAAACAATGCGGCAATTCCAGGGAAAATAGTTTTTAAATAAATATCTTGTAAATATTCAATGTCATTTGCTAAAAGACCTAAAATATCTCCTGTTTTAAACTTGGAATTAATATTAAGTGCATACGGTTCTAGATTACTAAATAATCTTGTTCTCATTCTAGATAAGATTTTTAAAATTGTATTGTGTCCGACTAATCTTTCAACATACTTAGAAGCCGACCTTAAAATACCAAAAGTACGTACAGCAACGATTGGTACATAAATCATTAAAATATTTTCAGGTCTAGTTGCTGCTTTAGAGATTAAATAGCCGGAAGTATACATAAGAGAAGCCGCTGCAAATATAGTCAGTGAACTTAAGAAAATCACAACTATAAATAAACGACGATTTTCTTTTATATATGGTAAAATCCATCCATTTTTATTTAACATATACCTACCTTCTAACTATGAATTAATCGATAATAATGACCCTTTTTCATTAATAGTTCATCATGGGTACCAACTTCAATGATGCTACCTTCATTCATCACAATAATTTGATCCATTTCTTTCATCCAATGTAAGCGATGTGTAGCCAAAAACACTAATTTACCAGAGAATAACTGAAGCATTGTTTGTTTTAATTCAAACTCAGTTTCAATATCAAGGTGACTAGTAGGTTCGTCTAACAAAAGAATCGGACGATTTTCCAAATAAGCTCTAGCAAGCGCAACTCGTTGACTTTGCCCGCCACTTAAAGCTCTTCCACCTTCACCAATTTTTTCTTCTAATCCTTTTGGTAATTCTTCTATTAAAGAAGTTAACCCAGCTTGAACTGCTGCATTTTCAATTTCTTCTTTAGTAGCGTTAGGTTTATAAAAGCTTATATTATCGTTTAATGTTTTTGAGAAAATATAAGGACTTTGTGGAATGTAGATTAACTGTTTATGCCAATCTTCTATTTGCAGATGGGATACCTCTTCACCAGAAATTTGAATAGTCCCGTTTGCTGGCTCTAAAAAACCACCTATTAAATCAATAAGCGTTGATTTACCAGAACCACTTTCTCCAACAATCCCAATTTTTTGAAACCCTGTTATATTCAAATTTATATTTGATAAAATCGTTTGACCATCTTTTTCGGGTTTTACCGATACATCTTTTAAATTAATTTTACTAGCACGATTCCAACCTGTTAGCGGAGTGATATCTTGAGACTTGAACTCTTGCTCATCTAAAATATCTTGCATTGCTTTCCCAGCTTCTTGACCATTTAAAGTTGCATGATAATCAGCTCCAACTTCACGAACTGGTAAAAAGTATTCAGGAGCTAAAATTAAAATTGTTAATGCTGGGCCTAATAAAATTACACCGTCAATCAAACGAAGTCCTAAAAAGACGGCAACTGTAGCGATTGACAGCATTGTGAATAAATCTAGAGCAAATGATGATAAAAAGGCTACTTTTAATGTGCCCATAGTTGCTTCTCTGTATCTTTCACTTACATTTTCGATCTTTTTAATATGTTTTCTACTTAATCCTAGAAATTTTAATGTTTCCAGACCTCGTAATGAATCAGTAAAATGGTTCGATAAAATACGGTAAACCTTCCATTGTTTATTTGATTTCTTTTTAGCTGCCAAACCGAGTAAGATCATAAAAATAATAATGATTGGAAATGTCACGATTAGTATAATTGCAGAAACTTTATCAACAAAGAAAATATAGATCACGATTACTGGTGAGACAATTGCTAAGTTAATCATTTTCAATGGAACGATTTCTAGGTAATTTCTTAGTTGTGTAGTTCCTTCCATAATAAGCGTTACAATATTACCTGTTCCTGATTTTCTTGCAAATCTAGGTCCAAGTTTAAAAATCTTCTCCAAAACTTTCATTTTCATTTCGGTTGAAGCAATGTCCGCAAAATGCTCTGAACATTTTTGTTTGATCGTCGAAATAATATATCGACAGACAAATGCGCTAATGAAGAAAATAGTAGCGTATAAAATATCGCTACTATTTTTTCCATTGAACAATCTGACAATAGCTTGTGAAAGCATATATGCCTGAATAATAATTGCCGTAACTTGTATAATTGTTAAAAAAGATAGGATTATTAATAATCGATTAATCCCTTTATATTTAATAAGATCTTTTCCCATTAATAAGTCAAATCCTTCTCATCCACTCTTTTTCTAAATACATAATAACTCCAAATTTGGTAACCTAGTACGAATGGTAATAATGTACATGCAACTATTGTCATTACCTTTAATGAATAAGGACCAGATGAAGCATTATAAACAGTTAAATCATAAGTAGTTTTGATCGAGCTAATCATGACTCTTGGGAACAGAGAAGTAAATAGTGTTCCTACTGTTAGGATAATTCCAAGTCCAGACATAGCAAATGACCAACCATCGCGTTTTTTTAAGATGAATATTGTAGCAAGAATATAAGATACTACGATTAATAAAATAAGTGGAACTGTTATATATGCTTTTACTTTAAACATATCCGTTTCAAAATATGCCATACCAGTAAAGGCAACTAAGAATAAGAACACTGGCATGATTACCATACGCGCTAGGGAACGTGCACGGTCTCTTAATTCTCCTACCGTTTTTAATGTTAAAAACATTAATCCATGTAATAGGCATAGTAATGTCACAGTTACACCACCGACTACTGTGAATAAATTTACGTAATCTGTAAACCCAGCAGAGATATTCATATTTTGATCGATTGGCATTCCCCTTAGAATACTTGAGAATAATACACCGAATAAAAATGGTGGTAATAAACTTCCGAAGAATATGACCCAATCCCAAGCCTTTGTCCATTTAGAGTTTTCAACTTTGCCTCTAAATTCAAAAGCAACACCACGTCCGATTAATGCTATTAATACAAATACAAACGGAATATAGTATCCACTAAACATCGTTGCATACCAATTCGGGAATGCTGCAAAAATTGCTCCACCTGCCGTTAATAACCACACTTCATTTGCATCCCAAAACGGTCCAATTGTGTTTATTAAGATTCTTCTTTCAGTATTATTTTTGGCTAGTAGCTTTGTAGATATACCTACCCCAAAATCGAAGCCTTCTAAGAAGAAGAATCCTATAAATAATACTGCTACGAGTAAAAACCATAATTCATTTAACGCAATCATACAATTGTCGCCTCCCTTTCAAACGGATCGACCGTAGGAACTTTTTCAGTTTCAACATGATGTGTTCCTTTTTTAATTTCTTTTACAAACAAGTAAACTAAAACAGCTGCTAAAATTGCATACATTGTTGTAAATGTTGTGATTGAAAAAATCAGTGATCCTTTTGAAACATTTGGTGATACAGATGCAGCAGTAGTCATTAAACCGAATACTGTCCATGGTTGGCGACCTATTTCTGTCATAACCCATCCAGCTGTATTTGCAATAAATGGTAAAGAAATTAGTAAAATTGATGCCTTTAAGAATAGATTTTTTGATTCTAATTTTTTACGATAACTAAAATATAAACCTAGCATCGACATTAAAATCATGACCATTCCTGCTCCTGCCATAATTCTAAAGCTCCAAAAAGTCGTATTAACTGGTGGAATATAATTTCCAGGACCATATATTTTCTCATATTGTTTTTGTAAAGTATTCATACCAGGTACTTTACCTTCAAATTTCTCATAAGCTAGATAACTTAATAAATATGGTACTTCTACCTCGTATTTATTTTCTTTCTTTTTCGAATCAATCAGACCAAAGACCATCCAGCTTGCAGGGTCACCGCTGTCTTTCCATAAACCTTCACTTGCAGCCATTTTCATCGGCTGAGTTTTCATTAAATGCTTCGCTTGAGAATGTCCGCTAAATGCAACACCAATTCCTGCAATTAGCGCGAACACCATTGCAAGATTAAATGCTTTTTTAAATAATTCTGTTTCCTGTTTTTTTAAGATTTTATACGCACTTACACCCGCAACAAATAACGCTCCAGTTGCTAATGCTCCAGCAATTGTGTGAGGAAACTCAACTTTAAGTTGTGGATTTGTAATGATTGCTAAGAAGTCGGTCATTTCTGCACGACCATTTTTAATCGCAAAGCCTACTGGCTCCTGCATGAAAGAATTGGCTGCTAAAATCCAAAACGCAGACATTAACGTTCCGAAAGCAACTAACCAAATACACATTAAATGAATTTTTTTATTAAGTTTTTCCCAACCAAATATCCAAATCCCTAAAAATGTAGACTCCATAAAAAATGCTAAAAGTGCCTCAATTGCCAGTGGTGCTCCAAAAACATCCCCAACAAAACGGGAATATTCAGACCAGTTCATACCGAATTGAAACTCTTGAATAATACCTGTCACAACACCAACTGCGAAATTAATTAAAAATAAGTGCCCAAAAAATTTTGTTAACTTTTTATATTCTTCTTTATTTCGAAAAACATACAATGTTTCCATGATTGCTACCATAAATACTAAACCTATTGAAAGTGGTACAAATAAAAAATGGAAAATTGTAGTGGAACCAAATTGTATTCTTGCAAGCTCTAACACACTCACAGTACATCCCCCTTAGGATAAAAATCATTTCAAAAAAATTTTCAATAAACCTGAGCATACTTTGAACATTTTTTCACAAATAATTCATTAAGTAATTTTTAGAGAACCACTTAATGGTACTCATGTTACTTATAGTTTACTTTTCTAAAGGGGTTTTGACTTAATCTTATTTGTCTAAATCGTGTCTATAAATTGTCTATTTTGTGACACAATTCACATTCTAAGTTAAAATTACTTTTTTATGATAAAATAATTACTCCTTTTTTCTTATTGGAGACTTAAATTTAAAATCAGGTGATGAAATTAAGATTGTATATTGGAACAGATGCTACTTGTGATATAGGCGATCCCACTATTAGAGTATCCTCAGATAAAATAACTCCTTCTACAGTTAATAAATTCTCAGCAGGGTTAACTACTATTGGTGGAACAATACCGCAAGGAGCAACAAAAGTTAGAATTTACTTTAGAACAAACTGTAGTCAAGTACTGAATCGCGGTGCAATTGCAAAGTAAATCAAACATTTTCTGCATATATTCTTTTTTAAAGTAAGCTCTTGCTAATTGTATATTAGAACCCGTTTATTTCATTTTAGAAACTCCTACTACCAAAAATGTATAGTACATTTTACTTAAGATTTAATTTAGGAGTGAATTAAAATAATTACTATATATGATGATCAAACTTATGTTATCTATTTGCTTATATTAATTGGTATTTCTTATATAGCCTTACTAATATTTTTATTCCGAAAATATGATTATCTACTATTAAGTAAGCAATTGTTATTAATAATTTTTGTAATTTACTTTTTAATGTCCATTTATATGATAAAGCAAGGTTATTATAAGATATCTTATTCTATTTCAAGAAGTTATCAATTAAAAATCCCAAGTTTTATTATATTTTGTTACTCAATAGTATTTACTTTCTTAGCAGTTATTTTAAGAGAAAAGAAAAAATTTCTATAGTATGTATTAAAGACTAAATTCACCAATTCACACGAAAAAGAGCCGTTCTTTCACTAAATCGGAAAGAACGGCTCTTTTTTGTATTTGATCAGAATAATAATATGTTTTGAAAAGTTAGTAAAAACAATTACCAAACTCCGTCGTTTTATTTAAGAAATTACTCAATTCAATAATGAAACGATTCTTTGTATAGATATTTGTTAGACTTAAATTGTTCTTCTCAGTAGGAACACAACACAATAATTTTAATTGGAGGATTTTCAAATGAAAAAAACAATTACATTGACTGTTTTAATTGGATCTCTAATTTTTAATACACATACACATGCTGATACAAAACTATCTATTCAACACAATCATTTATTTAATAATACTTTATACCAATATTTTATCTTACCTAAATTATCAATAGAGAATACATTTTCTAATAAATTACCTTCAGATAGTTCCATACAACTTAGTGAATTGTTTAAATCTAATATAGTAAGCAATCTTGGCCAAACTATTAAAAGTTTTAAAGAGACGAGTAACAACAATAATCACCAACAAAATACAACAATAGAAATACCAAATATACCATTTAAACTTTCACAACCAATTACACCTAATACTCCACTAATACCTGTTCAACCAGTTACACCTAACGTTCCATCAAATCCTGCTAAGCCAGTAGTACCAAACATTCCATCAAATCCTGCTAAGCCAGTAGTACCAAACATTCCATCAAATCCTGCTAAGCCAGTAATACCAAACGTTCCATCAAATCCTGCTCCACCAGTAATACCAAATACTCCATCAAAACCAATCGATCCAGTACCTGAAAATCCTTCTAAAATCGAAGTGCCTGCTTCTTTATCTGCATATGAATCAAAAGTTATAGAATTAACAAATATAGAGAGAACAAAAGCTGATTTAAAACCTTTTAAAGCTAATAATGAATTATCTAAAGTTTCTCGTATTAAGTCAAAAGACATGACTGTTAAAAATTATTTTGATCATAATAGTCCAACTTACGGTTCACCATTTGATATGATGAAAAAGTTTGGAATTTCTTATAATCATGCAGCTGAAAATATTGCAAAAGGACAAAAAACTCCAGAAGAGGTAGTAAAAGCATGGATGAATAGTGCAGGACACCGAGCAAATATTTTGAACTCTAAATTAGATCAAATTGGTGTAGGTTATGACTCGCGTTCTAATGCATGGACACAAATGTTTATTTCTCAATAAATTTAGTTAAATAAACAAAAGCATCATCGTTCTTGATGATGCTTTTTGTTCGTATTTATAAACCTCTTCATTATTTAAATAATACTATTTTGAATCTAAAAAATTTAAAGTATTTCTTTTAACTAAGTACATTCTATAGAATTTTTCAGTCAATCTTAATTTTAAAAAAAGTATTTCATTTGTTTATCCATTATTAATAAGTTACTTTCCATACGACAACCTGATAAAATATTAAAAACTCTTGGTCTAATAATGACTAAGAGTTTTTTCATAAGAATTAATCCGGCAATATTTCATGTAAATATAGTCGTTTAGTAAAGTATTGATCAATAAACTTTCTAATTCCATTTAATTCAGCTTCTGTTGGAAACGTAGATATTTTTAAAACTGGTAAATGTTCCTTCAAAAATTGGCCTTTTAATGTTGATATCACTAAATCTAAATGATTGTGCCTCTTAATTACATCTATATCTGATAAATCATAAATTTTTATAACAAGGTGTTTTCCAAAGTGATAATCAAGAAGTTCATAAAGATAACCCATTTCTATATAGGTACGACAAATCAATACAGTATTGATCTTCATACCATTCTTTTTGCGAATTAAAAAAGCTTCTACTAACAAATACAATTCTAAAATTTCTAGTTTTCCATATGACATAGTTTCATTCTCAAGATGCTTTTTTACTAAATTTCCAATTCCAATAAATAATGGATGTTCCTCCACGTAAGGTAAGAATGGAAGCGCAGTATTCATGCGAGTATCCGTATAAAACTGAGTATCATACTTGGTACGTTTAATTGTTGAATAATATTTATAAAGGAAATCATCATCCTGTGCTAAATCAAAGTGCAAGTAATCTGATAATGCATTTAAAAACTGTACACGAGAACCTTCTTTATTCTCTTTCATTTTAATACGTATTTTAAAAAGCTCCTCTGTCATATTATTTGGCATAACTTCACTTGAAAGACAGAGACAAAAGTATAAAATTTCTTGTGTTTGTTGTTCTCTAGTTGGGCACTTTTCCATAAATGGAAACATTTTCTTTGCAATATCGAAATATGGAGTATTTTTATATTTATCATAAATATCTTTAGAAAAAGAAACATAACACTCCATAGAAATTCTAATATTAATAATTTCTAAAATAAAAGATAAACGTTGAATAGCTCCGAGATGAAGAGTAATCGAAAGATCAGTAGTATAGTTGATGATTGCATCTCGAAAATTTTTGAGATCTATATTGTTTAAATCGTTTAGATAATCTAGCCCCTTATATTCCAAGTATTGCATCATAAATCGACGTACCTTTTTCTCGTCACCACTTAATTTAAGAGGGCTAGTATTAAGAGTAATGCCTGCTTCCTCTACAACTTCTTTTATTTGATCCAACTGTCTATATACAGTTGATCTACTTATATGAAAAGCTTTTGAAATTTCATTAATCGTCACACCGTTATTAAGAATAATATACTCTAAGATTTGAAAATATGGATTCTCATTTTTTATATAAGACCATATGCCCTCAAGGGTACCGTTCGGAGATTTAATTAAACGTGCTCCCTCTGTTTCACTTTTTTCAATGAACCACCCTTTAGGTAAAGCTGAATTTAAAAAAGTAATGTCTCGCCAAATCGTACTTCGAGAATAACCTGTCTTCTCGGATAAATCAGCTAAACTACACCAATCATTTTTTTCAAAAAGAAAATAAATTAAACCTGCATGGCGTTCGTTAAATCTGTTCATAATATCACCTAATGTTCTTTTATAAATATATATTTAAGATAGCATTACCATTTCAACAAATTGTTATAACAAGTGGGAAATACTAAGAAATCACAAACTTTAGGGAATTATTGCATTAAACTTTCCGATACTCCCTCATATTTTCTTCTATACAAAATAGACTTATATATTTGGAATCTATTTAATTTACTCATTTATCAGCAAATATAATATTTCATTTTTGAAATATATATAATCATTTTAGATACTAGTTAGCGTTTTACCTAGCGAATCACATCAATTTCCACCCTTTAATAATGTTTGAGTTCACTATTATTATCGACTGATTTTAATACTAATAAGATAGAACTAACGAATTAATGTTTACATTATTTAAAATTATTGGATTATGTTTTATAAACAAAAAACGCAATCATTATCGTTACAACTTTAGCAATGCCTGCGTTTTTCTTAAAAATTAATATTACTTTTTGGGGTTTCTTGTATAATTTTTCAATCATCTTGAAAAATAAAAATCATTTGTTCCTACAAAGTAATTTTCAATTCATTAGATAATAAATTAATTTCTCCATATGTATTAACAGAATAAATACGAACAAAATACTTTTGAGTATCTTCAAAACCAAGTGATTGAATTTCGTTTCCGCCATAAAGCTTACTTGATTTTGAATACAATAAAAATGGATCAATAGCAAAATCCGTGCCACTGCCATCTGCTCGAAAAGCTATATCTTCTTTTTTAAAGTGCTGTTTTTTAGGATAGATCCCCTTACCTTTTGTACTCCAACTATTCTGATTTCCATCTACAAACAAATATTGATAGTAAATTCCATTAAATATAGCAATTAGGTGCATAATTGCCCTGGAATCTGGATGCCAACTAATTGTAAAGTAACCTGAAACCCCGTCTTTATTTCTATTGGTTGAAACTATTGGTTTATCATATTCATTCGATTCTATAGATCCCGGTGCACTCTTAACATTTCCTTGATTAGCAAAAATTGATCTGGAAGCAAAAGGTAAATAAACTTTCTGTTTTTCAAACAAAGAAATAGTTAAGCTTGAATTTAGATATCCAGTATGTGACATACATTTACACCTCCACAAAACATTTTATTTATTAACCCATTTGTTATATTTATAGTTTAATTCATACATTCCCTATCCTCAGCGTCATAAATGAGAATTCATATTTCAAATTAGAAATAAAACCCAAAAATAACACACCAAATTAACTTAATAACCTTCTCCTCTATTAACACTTAGAACACTCATTTTCAACTTCAGAATTAATCTTTTAAAAAAGATTGTCCTAAAGATACTGGATTTTTATTTCACTAATAGTAAAAAAGGATTGAAATCTTTTTAGACTTCAATCCTTTTTATTATTTTAACGTATTAAGCCTCGATTTCACTTAATTGATTTTTCTTAGATAATTTAACACGAACTGCAAAAGTTACGTTTGTTAGGATAATAAATAACGCTGCAAATCCACATAAATAGTAGGCTTGATCCCAAACAAACCCTTTGCTAACAGAACTAGAGATTAATTCTCTGAATCCTTTAATTGCATATGTCATAGGTAAATATGGATGAATCGTTTGGAAAAATGTTGGTGTTAATGAAATTGGGAAAGTACCTGAAGTTCCACCAATTTGTAATAACATCATAACAAACACTAAATATTGCCCTATATTTCCTAATGTAACAGTTAAGAATTGTATTAATGAATAGAAGGTCAAGCTAGTGATAATTGTAAACACTACGAATAACCACACGTTTTTCACATCAAGACCCATACCATAAATTAAAACCATATCTGCTACGATTGATTGCATGATCCCCACGAAAATAAGAACGCTATATTTACTAAAGAACCAAGCTAAACCAGTAGTCGGAGCAATAGAGTTGTTTCTCATTGGATAAACTGAAGTGAACATTAATCCACCAGCAAATAGTCCAATAGATAATATATACGGTGTTAATCCTACACCATATTCTTTTACATTATTTATTTTATGAGAAACTAGCTTTGTTGGTTCTGCAAAGAATTTATCAGTTGCATCACTTGTTTTAACTTTGTTTACTTCATCTCCACCATCTTTTAGGGATTTATGAAGTTCAGTTGTTCCTTTTGTTAAATCAGTTGCTCCTTTTAATAAGTCTCCAGACCCACTATATAACTGATTCGTTCCATCAGATAGTTGTTTAGAACCATCATTTAACTGATTGATCCCTTGGACTAATTGATCCCCACCTGTATTTAATTTACCTAGGCCAATTGAAAGTAACGAACTTCCTTCACTTAATGCCTTTGTACCATTGTATAAATCATTACTTCCTTGAGCTAATTGATTTGCTCCATTAGACGCTTCTTTCAATTTACTATTAAATAAACTTAAATTTGTATTTAATTCTTTTTGTCCAGCAAGTAGATTATTTGAACCTTCATATAATTGACCTTGTGCTGCAGCAATTTGATCAACACCATTTTTAATTTGATTACTTCCTTTTGATAGTTGATCTAAACTGTTTGAGATTGTTTTTAATTTCTGTAAATCTTCTTTACTTAATGAACCATCTTGCAATCCATTAACGATTGATTTAAGAGCATCATTAGTAGCACCAAGATTCTGATTAAATCCTGCTTCATTTTTTTGCAATTGGGTTGCGCCAGCATAAGATTGTTTTAGTCCAGCATTTAATTGGTTACTTCCTGTTTCTAGCTTAGAAGACCCAGTTTCAATTTTACTACCGCCTTCAGCAAGTTGCGAAAGTCCATTATTTAAATCACCAGAACCAGCTTTTAACGTACCCGTACCTTCTAGAAGAGTATTTAAACCAGAATTTAATTTATTAGCACCATCATTTGATTGTTTAATACCATCTGATAATTGTGTCGCTCCACTTTTCAGTTTTGTACTACCATTTTCAAATGTGATCATGCTGTCATTTAATTTTTTTAAATTTTTATTTAATACATCTGTTCCATCTGTAATTTTTGCAGCACCATCATTGATTTTACCTGCACCATCAGATGCTTTTGTCATGCCTTTTCCAATATCCTTGAAATTATCAAAAACTGTTTTAGCATATTGTTCTGTAATTTCTTTTGAGATAGTAGCATTTACTTCTTTCATTGCATTTGTACCAATTTGTGCGCCTACATAGTTTTTACCCGCATTTGTGTAATAATTTAATTTCATTTTCTGCGGTTTTTCGTCTAATAACGTAGCTGCATTTTTGGAGAAGTTAGAAGGTAATTCGATGACTAAATAATATTTTTCATCGTTTAATCCTTCCATTGCCTGTTTTTTATTTGTAACTTTCCATTTGAATGACTTATTATCATTCAAACCTTCTACAAAATCTTTCCCAACATTAAGCTTTTTATCATTAAACTCAGTACCCTTGTCATTGTTAACAATTGCGACAGATAGTTTCTCTGTTTTATTATAAGGATTCCAATATGCAGATAAGAAAATTAATGAGTAAAGCATTGGTACAAGACCAATCGCAATGATTGTTGCAATTGTCATTGGTTTCTTTAAAATATTTTTCCATTCTTGTTTAAACACATTCTCACTCCCCTTGTTAGACCAATTGACCAAATGTGTATTTCGGTCAATTTATTACATTTAAATAGTTTAATACTCCCTTTAATAAAAAAATAAAAGGTAATACTAAACCATTCTCCCGTTAAACTCATTTTCATGTTTATTCAGGAATTTTATTTCCTATTAATCCAAATAAAATTAATTGCACCATTTTTTTTATAGCGTCATCTGTAATATGCATTGGATCTTTATCCAGAACACTCTTTTGTAGATTAAGAATCGAGATAATCGTCGTAATCATACTTAAACTTAGTATAGGAATTTCTAAATGGAAATTGGTTTCTTTTGCCAGCATTCTTGATTCTATTTCTTCTTCGATTGGTGTTTTCCGATAGATCTGTTGAAAGAAAATTTCTGATAACTCAGGGTGTCGTAAAGTTTCACTGATCAAGATCTCAATTTGATTTCGATTCTTTTCTACCCATTTAATCCTTTTCTCAACATATAATCTTAGCAATTCTTCTATTGAAAATTTACTAAAATCCTCTTCCATCCAAACGTCCTGAATATCTGGTTTTACACAGGTAATCAATACATCAAGCTTGCTTTTAAAATACTTATAAATCGTCGCTTCGGAAATTTTACTTTCCTTTGCAATTTGATTAATTGTCGTACCATCATAACCATTTTTCGCAAATAGTTGGATCGACTTCTCTAGGATGTGATGCTTTGTTCTTTCTCCCTTATTCACTTTTTACCTCCTTTAAAACGTTGTTAAAAAGGCATTAAATCTTAGTATTTAGCTTGCTGCCCAAAAGTAAGTGTTTATTTACTTTTCTAGTATATTAACCGAAATAGAATTAGTCAACAAAAAGTAAGTGAATACTTACTTTTTTAATCTTTTTTTAATGTTGCCTTTTTTTTTAATTGATTAAACATTTAAAAAAAAACGTTGCCTTCGTCGACAGAATAATTTATTATTACACTTTGAAGTCAAAGTTATCTAATAATTTTACGAATATTCTTACAAAGGAGAGGGATTCATGACAGATTTGGTTACAGTACTCAACGACTATTTATGGGCTAAATTAATTGTTATTTTATTAGTTGCAATTGGCCTATTTTTAACGGTTTATTTAGGATTTATTCAGTTTAAATTCTTACCTGAAATGATTCGATTATTAGTTGATGGACGAAACAGAGATAAAGACAAAGACAAAAAGACTGTTTCTTCATTACAAGCATTTATGATCGGAATGGCTGCTCGTATTGGTACCGGGAATATTGCCGGTGTTGCAACAGCAGTGGCATTAGGTGGACCAGGTGCAGTTTTTTGGATGTGGTTAATGGCATTAATTGGTTCAGCTTCAGCATTTGTAGAAAGTACTTTGGCTCAGCTTTATAAAGTGAAAGATGGTTCTTCATGGCGTGGTGGACCTGCTTATTATATGGAAAAAGCCTTAGGTAATCGAAAGCTTGGTGTTATTTTTAGTATTTTAATTACTTTATCTTTTGGTCTTATTTTTAACGCAGTACAAGCAAACACGATTGCTGCTTCTATTAATAATGAATTTGGCGTAAATACAAAAACAACTGCGATTGTACTTGCTATTATTACGGCATTAATAATTTTTGGTGGTGTCCATTCAGTTGCAAAATTCTCAACTGTTTTAGTGCCGATCAAGGCTGGTGTATACATTATTCTAGCTTTATGGGTAATGTTTTCAAATTTCGATATTTTACCAGATGTATTTGGTGCAATTTTCTCTGAAGGAATTTTTTCGTTTAAACAAATGTTTGGCGGTGTCATGGGTGCTGCAGTTCTTCATGGAATTCGTCGTGGATTATTCTCAAACGAAGCTGGTATGGGTTCAGCTCCAAACGCAGCTGCAACAGCTGACGTTACTCACCCTATAAAACAAGGTTTAATTCAAGCATTAGGTGTAATTGTCGATACATTTATCATCTGTTCATCTACAGCTATGATCGTATTAGTTTCAGGCGTTTATAAAACATCTGAACTATCAGGTATTCCTTTAACACAGGAATCTTTACGTGTAAGTCTAGGTGATTTTGCTGCAACATTCGTTTCAATTTCAGTATTCTTATTTGCATTAAGTACAATTATGGGTAACTATTACTACGGTGAATCAAATATTAGCTTCATGAAGCATTCGAAAAAATCAATTTACCTATACCGTTTTGCTGTAATTGGAATGGTATTATTCGGAGCATTATATAGTGCTGATTTAATTTGGTCTTTAGCAGATATTTTCATGGGATTAATGGTATTAGTTAATCTTTACGCAATTACGCGTTTAGCTAAAGTTGTAAAAGCTTTATTAAAAGATTATGTTTCTCAAAAGAAACAAGGTTTGGATCCAGTATTCTCTGCTAATAAAATCGATAACTTACCAGGTCGTGATCAGTTAGAGGCTTGGGTTGATGAGAAGGACGTTAAGAATCACGTTGGATAATATATTAAAACCATCATTCTGAAATGAATGATGGTTTTTTCAAGTTTTATCTGCTAATTGATGTTTTAATGGAAATAATTTTTACTAATAGTCTAATCCCTATTAATACACCAATAAAATTTAATATTAAATCATCTACATCGAGGCTGCCTACTACAAAGATTTTTTGAAGATACTCTAAAATTATTATCAATACTAAAGACAATAAAAGACAATTTGCACCTTTTATTTTTCTATTAAAATAAAAGTAAACGATGTATCCTAATGGTATAAAAATAACAATATTACCTATTAAGTTAGATAAGATATAGATATAATCAGCTTCACTTTTTAAATAACTCAATATAGTCTTAAATGGAAGATAGTTGCTTGTGTAATGGTTTCCTAATGAGTTTCTTGAAAATAGAATAGAATAGATTACTACTATGTACGATAGTGTAAATACTCCAAAACCTAATTTACTAATATACATTTCCCTACCTTTTATACAGGATTGAACTATATTTATCAAAGTATTAACTAGTAAGACTAAGAGCACAAATATACTATATCCAAATGTCAGATTAGCATATGGAAAAATCCTTGAAAGTAGATCTCCCAAAAATGCTCTCATTAATATGAGTACGATAATTGTTGAAAACACTATTGTAAATAAGGTATTTAGATTTTTATTCATATAGACTTGTTTTATCACTGAAACACCCACCTTTACTATCTTTTCCTGTCATTCTACAAAATTTTGCTCTTTATGTATTGAGCAAAGAATATGAATTTCAATTTATATAAACGATTTTTCTACAGATAAAATCCCCTATAATTACCAATTTGCAATACAAAATATGTATGACTTAAACATTCTACAAAGTCAAAAACTAAAAAACCATCTGAAAAATTTCAGACGGTCTTTCTTCTTTCAATATAAAATTCCCTACCTCAATAAGCAGTCCAACCAGCATCACCAGTAATTACAGTACCGTTTACAAAGCTCGATTCATCTGATGCAAGGAATAAAGCTATTTCTGCAATTTCTTCTGGTTTACCTACTCGTGGATTAACTCCTAATCCTGCTTGTATACGTCCCATTCCAAAATGGTTGATATTTGTCATAGAAGAACCGATATTTGTTTCGACCCCACCTGGGGCAATTGCGTTGCATCGGATGCCATTTGTTGCGTACATAAATCCAGTATTCTTCGTGAATCCAACAACTGCATGCTTTGACGCTGTATAAGCCGCTCCTGCTCTAGCCCCTTGAAGTCCACCTGCAGAAGCTACATTAATAATAACCCCCTGCTCTTTTTCTAAAAAGATCGGCAAGACTTTGCGTGTTGAGCGCATTACACTCGTTGTATTGACAGCAAAAACTCTTTCCCACTTATCATCTTCAATATCACCAGCAGGTTCGAAGTTATCCATAATTCCTGCATTATTAACTAGAATATCTACTGTATCAAAAGTATGAACGGCAGAATCAATTACGTTTTGAATATCATTTTCGAGAGCAACATTAGCCATAACAGCTATTGCATCTCCACCGTTTGATTTTATTTCTTCAACGGTAACATTTGCAGCATCTACATTAATATCAGATACTACCACTTTTGCACCTTCCTTGGCATAAAGGACAGCAATTGCTTTCCCCATTCCTGAACCAGCACCAGTTACTACAGCTACTTTGTTTTGAAGTCTCATGATTTATTCCTCCAATTAATTATGGTGTATTATGCTTTAACTGTTACCTTTTTCAATTTAACTGTTGCCTCTTCAGATGCCGCTTGTTTAACTTTCTTGATAAAGAATGAAAGTAGTAATCCAAGGATCCCTATTCCAACAATCACTAGATACGCATCGTTAATTCCATTTATTGAAGCTTCTTTAATAATTTGGGCCTTTGTTAACCCTTTAGTAGCTGCTGTAGGAATTAATTCCGTAATATGTGTTTTTGTACGATCTGTCATAACTGTAACTAGAAGCGATGTACCAACTGCTCCAGCCACTTGACGAATTGTATTCGTAATAGCTGTACCGTGTGCATTTAATTGCTTTGGAAGTTGATTTAAACCAGCTGTCTGTATTGGCATCATCATTAATGCCATACCGATTCGACGTCCAGTGGACATTAGTATCAAGTATGTGTAACTCGTCGAGTCCGTCAAGTTTGTGAAGCCAAGTGTTGTTGCAATTGTAATAATCATTCCGAAAATAGCTAGCCATTTTGCACCAACGCGATCGAATAATCTACCTGTAACCGGCATAAGGAAACCCATTACCAATGCACCAGGAAGTAATAGAAGACCTGACTCGACAGGTGTATAGCCACGGATATTTTGTAAGTAAAGTGGCAGTAGCATCATATCTGCATACATTACCATCGTTACTGCGATATTAATAACTGTCGTTAATGAGAACATACTAAACTTGAATGCACGCAAATCAAGTAAAGGATCTTGCGAAACCATTTGTCTCCATGCGAATAGTACAAGGGCCAATACCCCGACAACAATCGTACTAATTACTTCTGAATTCGACCAACCTAAACTTCCAGCTCGGCTGAAACCATAAAGCATTGCACCAAAACCAACTGTAGACAATGTAACGCTAAGAAAATCAAATTTTGTTTTGATACGATCCGATACATTTCGTAAATAAATGTAACCAAGCACGATTACAAGAACAGCAAATGGAATCATTCCGTAAAACATCGTTTCCCATTTGTAATTCTCCATTATATAACCTGCAAGTGTAGGACCAATTGCTGGGGCAAAGATAATCGCTAGCCCAACCATCCCCATCGCTCCTCCGCGCTTTTCTGGCGGAAAAAGTGTCAAAATAACATTCGTTAATAGTGGCATAATAATTCCTGCCCCTGCTGCCTGAATCAAGCGACCTGTTAACAGAACAGGAAAATCGGTCGCAATTGCCGATACAATTGTTCCTGCTAAAAAGATAATCATTGAAGCTTGAAATAGTTGACGTGTGGTGAAACGTAGCATTAAATAGGCTGTAATTGGAATTAATACACCATTTACTAGCATATAGCCTGTTGTTAACCACTGTGCTGTTGCTGCCTTGATATGAAAATCAACCATTAGCTCAGGTATAGCAACACTCATAAGCGTTTGATTTAATGTTGCTAGAAAGGCACCTAAAATCAAAATAAACATAATAGGTCCCTTTTTTATCAAATTTGTGTCAATTCCTGAAGTTTTACTCAATCCCCCATCATTCCTTTCTCTCTTTATCATGGACATAATTTACAAAGTGTTTAATAATAAACATGATATAAATTACATTATAGTTAGATAGACCAATCTTACAACCAACAATATTAGAAGAAATGTATTGTAGTTATCACTCTTTTTAGTTCTGTCGTTAAAACTAAAAATAATAAACACATCTAAAAAAAATGTAAATTTCATGGAAAAGGTGATTTGATTTGAAGGATAAAACAAAAGTAGATCCTAGGATCATTCGTACGCGCCAATTAATTAAAGACGCATTTATCGATTTGCTTCAGGAGATGGACATAAATAAAATTACGGTTAACCGTATAGCTGAACGCGCAACAGTTAACCGAGTAACATTTTATCTACATTATCGTGACATACAAGATATGATGGAGAACATGGCTTTGGAAATGGGTGAGAAGCTTGGACAAATTATGAGGGATTCAACACCTTACAAGTCTATAGAAGAAACTGACTCGGTGAAGCTTTTAAACTTGCTTGAACATATAGCTGAGAATGCAAAGTTTTATAAGGTAGTTCTTGCTTCTACTAAAACCCCAATCTTTACTGAGCAATTATTAAAAATCATTACTGAAACAATAACGAAACGAAGAGAAGTTGATTCTTTACACATTAAGACAGATATTCAAAAGGATATTATTATCTGGTACGGGTCATCAGCACTGATTGGTACAATTGTATCTTGGTTAAGATATGATATGCCTTATACCCCTCAGTATCTTGCTAAACAACTATCCCTACTATTTCGAATTGGTAATAAGATAGAATAATTTAGAGTAACCAAACTACGCATAAAAACTGTAAGCGAATTTGCTTACAGTTTTTTAGCCTTCTCTATAAAAAAAAATCGACAAATTACTTTTATTATTTAAAAAATCTTTTAGAAAAAAGCAATATACTTTTCATTAAAGATAAAGTTCTTTCCTCACATGTAATCATTTGGTAAATATGTAAAATATTGATAAATTGGCATTATTTCAATCTTCTTCGACTATTAACATTTTACCGTAATTTTACTTTTGCTTAACATATCTTTAAGTATTACTTCACATGCTACACGGGTTTTCTAAATATACTAATTTTGTTGTTAAATGTAGAATTTTAGTATTAGGTACTATTTCTAAAATCATGGATGGGAGGAGGACTTAGTTATGTATGAAGGAAAAATTATCAAATTTTATAGAGAAAAATACAAACTAACACAAGAACAATTAGGGAAAAACATTTGCTCCGTTACCCATATCAGTAAAATAGAATGTGCACAAACAAAGTACGCCCCTGAAATTATTAATTTATTATCAAATAGACTTGGAATTAATATGGAATTAGAAGTAGCTAATTTTATGAATATTAAACAACGCTTACTTCACTGGCATGACGTTATTGTTATGCAGTTATTTAAAGAGATGGATCAGATCTACTATGAATTTGAAATGGAAGAACTAATCCAAATCTCTGAATATAATGATATGTATCAGTTGCTTAGAGCGAAATATTTTCTTGCACATAGTAAATGCAATGAAGCTTTTAAAATCATTAAAAAGCTTCAGAAGAAAGAAGATAAATTAGCACCATATGAAAGAAATTTATTAAAGCATATTTTAGGAATTTATTCTTTAGCAAAGCAAGATTACGGTAAAGTGATCCAGATTTTAAAGTCGATTGATAATACAGTGTATAAAAATCCTGAATATTTTTACCATCTAGCATCGGCTTACCATACTTTAAATGCTCCTGTGTTAGCCTATTATTATGCTGAAAAATCTCATCAATTTTTTAAGCAAATTAATAACTATCTCAGAGTTATTGATGCTGAAATGTTAATGATTATTCAAGTTCAAGGTGATACTTTAGAAGAAGAAATTATTAATCGTTTCAAAAATTTGATTAGAAGCTGTGAGTTGTGTAATGCTCCTGATCGAAAAGCAAAAGCTTTGCATAATCTAGCTTATGAATTTTATAGAGGTAAAAATTATAAGGAAGCTAGTAAATATTATAAACAATCAATGATGTTAAAAGATTCAGAAAGCACACCGTATTTAATATCATTAGAAGGATATATTCGTAGTTCCTTTGATGGTGGTTTTTTTAACTTAGAAGAGCTTGTGCATGAAGCAGAAGAAGGTCTTTTCATTGCGAAAAAGAATAATTATATTTTATATATCCATTTATTTAAACTTTTACTTTATTTATTAAAAGCCAAAGAAAAAGAGTACCATAATTATTTAAATAATAAAGCGTTACCAATGTTTATTAAATATGGTTTTACTTTTTTAGTGGAGCGTTCTAAAAAGGAATTATTTAATTATTATAAAAAGATGAATTTAAATGAACAAGCAATGGAGATTGCACAATTAATCGTAAATGCTTAGGACTTATATATTTTAATAGTATGATTATTTGCAGATAAATACGCTGGTTCTCATTTCGAGTACCAGTTTTTGATTTTTTCAAGAATAAAAAAAGAGACAAGAATACGAAGTTCTGTATTCTTGTCTTTTATTATTTCTAAGGGAAAGTTTTTAATTTGAAAAAAACCGATCTAATCGTTGCACTTTCATAAAGGGTGTTAATCAATCTTCGTAATGTCATAAGCACCCTTTTTGACTTTTTTGCTTGAGAGTAATTTGTACTGCTTGTTATTTCTTTACAACTTTAACCTTTGTTGCAGAACTTTCATTTCCAGTTGAATCCTTTGCATAGACAGATAATTCTGTACCTACTTTTTGTTGTTTAATTTTGATACTAAATATTCCTTTAGAATCAGCTTTTCCAGTTGCAATTACAACATCATTGATTTTTACAGTAATCGTTGCATTTGCTAACGTCGTTCCTGTAATCTTTGTATCATTTTCATCTATGAGATTAATAACTGGTGCATTTAGTATCCATTTTGCGTAAAGTGTTACATTACTTGTCACCTTATCTGTTTCAAAATTCCATGCTACTTGACCTGCTGCATCTTTATACCAACCAATAAATGTATAACCTGTTTTTGCTGGGAATGATGGCATTGCAATTGTAGTGTTATAGTTTGCTGTAAGATCAGCTACTGTACTACCACCTTGGCTATCAAATTTAACAGAGTACTTATTTATGCTCCATTTCGCATATAAAACTGTATCTTCTGTCACTTTATCAGTTGCAAAATTCCAAGCTACTTGACCTGCAGCATCTTTATACCAACCAATAAATGTATAACCTGTTTTTGTTGGGAAAGATGGCATTGCAATTGTAGTGTTATAGTTTGCTGTAAGATCAGCTACTGTACTGCCACCTTGGCTATCAAATTTAACAGAGTACTTATTTATGCTCCATTTCGCATATAAAACTGTATCTTCTGTCACTTTATCAGTTGCAAAATTCCACGCCACTTGACCTGCAGCATCTTTATACCAACCAATAAATGTATAACCTGTTTTTGTTGGGAAAGATGGCATTGCAATTGTAGTGTTATAGTTTGCTGT
>NZ_JBHVPN010000002.1:421836-464438 GCF_042887255.1 Gottfriedia sp. NPDC057948 | reverse complement strand
TTATACCAACCAATAAATGTATAACCTGTTTTTGTTGGGAAAGATGGCATTGCAATTGTAGTGTTATAGTTTGCTGTAAGATCAGCTACTGTACTACCACCTTGGCTATCAAATTTAACAGAATACTTATTTATGCTCCATTTCGCATATAAAACTGTATCTTCTGTTACTATATCAGTTGCAAAATTCCAAGCAGTTTGTCCTGCTGAATCTTTATACCAGCCAACAAATGTATAACCAGTTCTTGTTGGAGTTGTTGGTGCTGTAATTGTTGTTTTATATTCTGCCGCCTTGCTTTCAACTAAGCTACCATCTTGTTTATCAAAAATAACGTTAAACTTATGAAGTGACCATTTTCCATAAATTGTTTTTGCAGAGTAAATAGAATTTGTGAAATCCCAAGGGATTGTGCAATCTTCATCTGCGAACCATTTTAAATCGTATCCGTATACGGTTGGTTCTGTAATACGACGTACGACGATTTGGTCTTTTACCTCAAATGGCGCTTTTTCACCTTTTAGAACATAGTGAATGATGTTTCCGTTTACGATTTTTTGCGTCACTGTCACATCTGCATATTCTTTTGCACTAATACTGATGATAAAGTCACCTGTTTTTTTGAATACACTCTGATCAATTGTCAGTGTGCCATTTGTTGCATCGATTTTGTAGTTTGTTGCATCAATAGATGAGCCAGCCACTTTGATATTCGTAATTGCATTTGCCCAATCTCTGTCGCTAAATTCGAGTGTCATCTCATTGCCTAACGCATTATCAGTTGTATCTGCTGTTACGATTGATGTTGCTAAGGCATATTTTGCATACAGTTTAATTGGTTTTGTGACAATGCTTGTGAAATCAAACGGCGTTGTTAACGCTTCGTCACTGTACCATCCCATAAATTTATAACCAACTTTTGTTGGGTCAGTTGGCATTGTAACACGTGAGTCAACGATTTGTGGTTCGATTGCATCGCCTCCGTTTGTTTCAAAAGTGACTGTGTAACCAATGACTTGGTCTGTAACAGTCGCATCCAAATACCCTTCTGACGAAATGGTAACATTGACTTTTTGACCTGCTGTAAATAATGATTTATCAAGTGTAATTGAACCTTTGTGTGTTATTGAATCATACGTTAGTTTATAATCAGTACCCGCATTTAGTACTTTTGAACCAATGCTGACTTTCTTGATATTATTTCGCCACGTTCCGTCATCTGTAAAGGCGATCGTAATATCACTTCCAACAATATTTCCAACCACATCTTTTGTGACTTGAGGTGGTGTTTTCATCCAAGCGATGTAGTACGTTTCATTGTTTTTCAATACCTTACCAGTTCCTGTTGAAATAGGTACATCTTGTCCGCTTGTTCCGGCCGCATCATAATAAAGGGTTGGCATCATAGAAAGATTGCCATTTTTTACTTTTGTTGCTGCTGTAGTCATATCAATACCAAATGCTTTTCCGTTGACTAGTTTGTCACTGAAGAATACATCACCTGGTGAATTTAATGTGCCTCCATTTAAATCAATGTGTCGGCGATAACCCAGCTTCACACTTGGAATTTGAACGGTTTCTCCTGTTGTTGCCGTTAGTGTTAGTTGATAGCCAGTTGAACTTGGCGCTTGACTAAATGCAAATTTTTCACTTGGATGAGCAGTCGCATAAGCCTCTGTCGCCGTTGTGAACTTTAACGTACCACTACCGTCACCATTATCAACTAAATTATACGTACTTGGATCTAATGTATACGTACTGTCTGTTGTTTCAAACGTACCATCTGCTTTCATTTTTCTGTACGTTGCGTCAATTTTTGCGATATCGTTCTTTGTCTTTAACCATGGTGTGTTCGTTGTATAGTCTGGGATTTTAATCGTAACAGGACCTTCACCCAGTACAGTACCACCTAAATTATCACCATCTGGTTTCGACACATCAACAGGTGAATAGTTTTGCGTGTAATTCACTTGCCATTTTGCCGCAACCTTTATATCTGAAGCATAGTTATTATATTCAACCCAAGGAGTCGTTAATGCACCCGTCACTGGATCGACATTATACCAACCAACAAAATTATAACCAGGTTTGCTAGAAAGTGGCGTACTTCGATTTGCAGAGATACTATTGAAAATAAACTGTCCTCCATTATATCGAGAATTGCTTGGTTTAAATCCGAATGAAATTGGATTTATCGCGCTTCCACCTTTTGAGTCAAAGGTAATGCCATATCCAATTGGTTGAGCCGCACTCGTGCCATCTGCACCAATCGTTACTGTCGGGTAAATGGTTCCATCTAAACCGATTGAGTTGATCTCGAATTTATACAATTGAGGTAAATAGTTCGTTCCTCCTGGATTAATCGCTGCATTATACGACGTATTGACATTCGGATCAATTTTTGCATTTGTTTTAAATAAATCGGCTTTAAATGTAATTTTTCCTGTTTGTGAAATATCGTAATACAGATTACCATTTCCATCTTTTAGATTCGTAATATCCAAACCTGTTGTAAAATTCGCTGTTTTTACAACGATTTTATTGATGCCATTTCGCCAATTTGCGTCATCAGCAAATGTATAGTTAAACGTGATATCGTTTCCGATATGCGCTTTTGCTGGATCAGTGACCATTGGAATGGTAGGCGTTGCAATTGGCACTGATGCAATTGTAAAGCTATTCGTGACTGGTTGATAGCCTGCAGCCGTGATACGAACCGTGTACGTACCAGTCGTTTTAAATAATGAACCGTGTAATGTTAGTGTAGCTGGTACATATACGATCCCTTGTGTCGGGTCATTCTTGACGTAGCCGGATGTAATCGATACTGCTGGAACGGTTGTATTTGGTACAACTGCATTCGTTACGTCAGTGAAATTACCGCCTAGACCTAATTCAACCTTTGTAATCGCTTTTCGCCATATAACATCATCTAACATGACATTGCTCGTTGGGATTAACGAAACAGTTGAACCATTTTTCAAGTCTTGGAAAGTTGGTAATTGCGTGACGGATGTTTTTTGCGTCGGACCTGCAAAATTTAGTATTGCCATTACTTCGCCTAGACCATTACCAGTAGATAAGGTATAGGTTTTAACTTTCGAATCATAAGAAGAAGCAGTATAAGTTCCTCTATTTGATGTAATAGATAGATTTTCTGTCAAAGTAAGTTGTGGTTCTGGGACTACCTTACCTGCAGCAATCGCACTTTGATTTTTCTGACCAAAATTTTTAAAGATATAGTAAAAATCATTGTAATCAATATTACTGAAAGAGTAGCTGCCAAACGAATTCAGTCCTGAGAAAGCCCAGCTAATGTCATTATTTCGATGAGCAGTAGAATTTGTAAAGAATTCCGCTTTTTCCTTAGAAGGTGCTGAAACACCTTTTAGAAAATCGAAATCAGCATATGCTTGGATTTCTGAAACTAAATCCTTCATATCAATCACATTATCGCCATTTACATCTCCACCAAGTAAAAGTGGTGTGTTCATTGATGCGAAATTAAAGTATGAGCCTGATTGATAACCAAATTTGTTGTAACCAATGACTGGCGTTGTTTGATAGCCTTTGAAATGACCTGGCATATACGTTTCAATTGAATATGGTTTGTCGCTTGCTTTCATTATAATCGAATACGTGCCTGTCGATTGATTTTGGTATTGAATGGTGTTTGCGTTGCTTGTGTTATCCGTTACATACGTATTGCCATCGGCATCTTTTGCCGTCACGAACGCGCCTGTATCCTTCGTAATATTCGCAAAAAATCCACTTAGACTGTTTGCTTGGAAGCTTTCTGCAAACAGAGGACCCGTCACTTGTGAGTTCGGTTGTTTGACAAGTGGCATATTCGTTAAGAAAGCCGGAACGACTGTGTCTTTTCCAACCAATGTTAAGCTCGATTTTTCGACAGCGAAACTTTCGTCAATTGGGCCAACATATGCATTTTCATCTTTGTAAGTCAAATCTGCTTCTAAAATCTTCATGTCTTGCGTGTCTTTCGTCAGTGCGCCTGCTTCAGAAACGCCAGAAATGGTCACATCGATTGAATTTCTGCCTGTGTGTTTATCTAAATAAAGTTGACCAACTGTTAGTGTAGGTGTAATATCTTTACTTCTTAAATAGTTACTATATTCGTCTGAAAGCTTAATGTTCGAATACTCAAGTGTAGGGTCCGCTTCAATTGTAAAGGTACCGCCAGTCATTCCGATTCCATTTTTCGTCGCTAGTGATACTTTAAATGGTTTTTTCGGTTCAACAACCACATTCCCTTTGCTTTCTAGTGCTGGGTCTACACCTCCAGAAGTTGTGACGGTTACATACGGCGAACCTTTTTTGATGAAGTAATACTTTTTCTTCGTTGTATACCAGTCGCCTGCTCCAGCATAGTCAGAAGGATAGATGACAAATTTCATTCCACTTGCTTTAATGTCATCAGGTTCTAAGCCGAAATCGAAACGACCATTTCCATCGGTTTTGAATATTTTCGTGACAAATGGACCATCTTGATAACCAAACACTGTGTTCTGCCCTTGATTGACAGGTGCAGGCTTAAGCGTATCGTAATCTTTTAACGTCGTTTCGCCATTATTTTTCATGACATCAATATTCGAGTCATAAACGGTACCATAAAACTTCTTCACCTCTTGTCCTGGATTGTATCCAGTTGGGTCGATTTCATAAATACCCGGCTGCGAATCACTATCCATCGTTAAGGTAGGTGCTTTGTAGTCGACATAAAGTGTGTCTTCTTTTGTGAACTTTTTCCCATCCTTGTCAGTTGCGATCATCTCAACCGAATAGGCACCTTCTTTTAGCACCGCAGGCGTTTTCCCGATTCCAGCTTGATCAAGTGAGCCATTATATGGTTTTGTAAATGGTAAATAGAGTCCATTAACAAGCATTGGTATAGGACCATAAATGACCCCAGGAACAGTCCCACTGATATTGCTAAGATTATTTACGACTCCGATATAGTTTCCATCTTTATCTTTCAATAGAACATAGGCACTATCCATTGAACTGTTAACAGAAAACTTATATCCTGAACCAGGTTGTCCCCCATTTGGGTTATAGTTTCCTGTATAACGCTCTGTCAGTGTCATCGCTTTGACGTCTACACTAAAATCAATTCCTTTTTCAGCAACAGTGATGGTAAACGGCATGCGGTATGATTCGTTGGCATCATTTGCATTCACAACCGTTACATATCCTTCATACGTACCGTCTAGTGCATTTGCTGGCACGGTAATCGTCGCTTTTGCTTTTACAGAACTGCTTCCGTCCACACTTAAAGACGTTACAGTTGACTCGCCGGTTGAAAAGTCGATTTTCACATTATTTCCGGTACCTTGTCCAACTGGATTTGAACCCGCAAATTTTGTTGTGATGAAGGTTGAACTTAGTTTGAACGTTTTACTTGTTGAACCTTGGTTTGTAATCGTGAAGTCTTTTGATTTGACAACATCATCCGAGCCAGGTTTCGCTCCTTCTCCGCGTCCATTAAAACCAAACGAGAAGCTACCTGTCGTGTTATCGATTGGTGTATACTGATCTTGCCCATCGATATTTGTAATGCTTGTCGCTTTGTCTAATACTTGAATTTTGACGTTTGAGTGAACCGCTCGAACTGGATCCACACGCCCTGCACCTATTTGGTACACACTGTATGTTTTTGAATCGGTACTCACGTCTTTTGCTGTATTCATTAATGCCGTTTTGACATCGGCTGGTGTGTAATCCGGATGTGCAGCTAACACAAGTGCTGAAATCCCTGTTACGTGAGGCGCAGCCATTGATGTACCTGACAATGATTGATAGGCATATTTATAATCTTTATCACTATTTGGTTCCCACACATCGTATGGTTGCGTTGAGAAAATGTCAACACCTGGTGCGATGACGTCTGGTTTGATGCTCCAATCTTTTACTGGTCCTGTTGAACTGAACGATGCCAATTGATCAGCCGGTTTGTTGAGTGGGGCATCGAGCGTCATTGGGAACGTAATTTTTGCGTTCCCGGGATCGGCTTTGATTGCGTTAGCGAGTGATTCACCTTGTGCTTGTGTAATCGAAACTGCATATACATTGTCAGCGCTAATCCCTAAAAAGTTTGGATTATACCCTTGAGTTTCTTCATCCGCTTGGTTATCCCAAATGATCATCCCTTTTGCTCCAGAATCTTTCGCATTGGCCATTTTTTGAGTTAAAGTATCGCCTCCGCGTTTCACAAGGGCGATTTTTCCACTCATGTCTCTTCCTGCATAATCATCTTTACTTCCTAATCCAACATCGACGATTGGAATCGACAATCCTTTGAACGCATCATCAGCGTCTGCGAAATGTTTCCCGAATAATCGCGCTTGATAAGGCGTATTACCGAATTTTAAGGTTTGCACAGGAATTTGTTCTGGAACGGTACTTGCACCAACCGTAATGGCAAGTGGTGAAGTTCCTGGTGAACCAAGTGTCGCGACGCCTGGTCCTGCATTTCCTGCAGAAACTGAACAAACAACACCTTGTAAGGTTGCGTTGTTGATCGCGATACTCGTTGGATAAAATGGGTCATTAATATTCGCACCGAGCGATAGATTCACGACATCCATTTTATCTTTTACTGCTTGGTCGATTCCGCTTAGTACAGAGTAACCAGAGCCATGTCCACCAGGCCCAAGTACGCGGTATCCGTGAAGTTCAACATCTGATGCAACACCATTCGCTGAAAAAACGTTATTATTCGTTGTCGTACTTGCTGCAATCGTACCTGATACGTGTGTACCGTGCTCCGTAATATAATCTTTGTAATTAGAAGATACACTTCCAGGTGAATCTTCTCTTGCGGCCTCCCAATCCGGATAGATCGTTTCCATCGGGTCATGATCATCTACTGGGATCACGTTTCCAACTTCATCAACTTGTGAATTAACAAAGTCATGTCCTTCGTATAAATGACCGTCCGCATCGTGAGTTACTTTATATAAATCAGGATGGTTGTAATCAATCCCTGTATCAAGTACCCCAACTTTCACTCGTTGACCTTGTCTTGAACCTGACAGGAATTTCCCTGTGTTCCCTTCTGCGTGTAGTTTATCAACACCCAATAATGAAAGTCCTGCAGTTGGTTTTCCGGTTGCTGTCGCTTCAGTAGCTGTCTGTGTTTCGCCAGATGAAGGCGTTCCTTCTTCTACTTCGTATTGAACCACTGACCAGACAGATGCAACATCCGCCTGGCTGGCAATCGCTTCAACCATACTCGGTGGTACCGATAGTGCTACCCCGTTAAATGCATCCGTGTATTCTCTTGTGATGTGGATATCTGAAGGAACTTCTTTTCCACCAGTGATTTGCTTACCCGGTTGCGTCGTGATAAACACTTTAAATTTCGCATGTGCATCCGCAACTTTTTGTTTTGCCCCTGCGTAATCAGTAGCAAATGTTTGCGTACTTGCGCTTCCTTTTTCAAGTGATTGCTTAATGATTTGAATCTTTGCTGGATCCACTTTAAATTGAACGATTACGTCAATATTTTTTCCGCTTTTTAAATCTTTCTGATCGACGTGGATTTTTTGTGTGTTATCCGCACCAGTCAGCTTATTTATGCTCGCTTTTTGTTCTGGTGTTAATCCAGCCAAAATGCGGTTCACTTCATCTGCTGTAAATTTCCCATCAGATGAGCTTTTCTGATCGACATTCGACTCTGCATGTGCAAGAATGGCACTTTGTGGTAAGACCATATTCAGCAACATCGCGCTACTTAACGCAACAGCCGATATTGTTCGTTTCTTTTGTCTCTTTTTCATGTTACTCCCCCACTATTAGTCGTCCTGATAATTATTTAATATAATATTTAAAAATATTAAATAATTATATTCTGTGACTTAATAATACTTTAAAAAGTAATGAAGCTACATTGGGGGAATTTGCAGAAAATTGTAGTTAAACGACGAACAAAAACATTAGTATTGAAATAAAAATTATCATATTTTATCATTTTTCCTACGAAACTAGTCTTTTTACCCCGTTTTTTCAACCTAAAAGACCTAAAAATTCAGTTATATTGACTTTTTGGTAAATTAATACCAAAATAGTCAATTTTGGGGGAATTCTCACTTTTTTATTAAAATCTTGATTATGTATTTCTATATTCCATTATTTTCATTAATAAAATTTACTTTTTATTATTGATTTTTCGACATTTTTTCAATCTACGTAAATGGAAAATGAATTTCATGCTAGGTGATTTAATCTAATTCAATAAAAACGGAAGGAGTTTAAAAAAATAAAAACCTCTTAAAATCCAGGTATATCCGTGTTACTGTTGTATCCATGTTCGAAATACAGAATGCTCTACTCCGATAGGTTTCGAATGTTCCTTTGCTCTTCATCCCCTTCTAAGTATCGTTTTAAGGCAATTAATTTCTCCTTTATCGTAAATTAAGTCATAAAAATGCACCTCCAAATATTAGACGGTGTCTAACACTTGGGGTGCACTTCATTTTTGTGAGGTTTTACTATTCATGTGTGCTTTGTTTGTAACCCAAATTACCTGAAGATCGGGGAAATTTACATTCGATCAACATTTAAGATATGTACCTTGAAATGTGGCTTGATCTGCATTTTAGGATAGTCCTTTTCCCAATTTATATTTTTCCAAGTTTTTGGGTGAAACGCCTTAATCCTTTCACCTATTCCAAGTAAATCACAATTCGCTTTTTGCATGATTTGAATGGTCTCTAACGCTTTTTTGTCTAATTGTTTACCTAGTTCTTTTTCGGTTTTATTCACATATTTTGCATCAAGTTGGTGATATGATTTTCCTAATTTGATGACAACGATTTCGATGTTAGCATTGAGATTCACTTTTGGTGGTCTTTTTGATTGCGGGATCACACGAATCGTTGAGGTTCCTTTTTTAAATGAAAAGCTGTAACTTCGATAAGCGTTCTTTTCTTCGCTAACTTTCTCTAATTTACCACTATATCGTTGTCTTCCATTTGCTTTTCCGGTAAGTAACCTAATCATACTCAATTGTTCTTTATTAAGTTCTACTTCTGTATCCTTCCCGTGTTTAAATAATAGTGCACCAACTAATTCTGTACCTTTCTCATTTTGTTTCATAACTGGAATCGCAAAATTTGATAATTCGTCTTCTTTTGATTGTAATAATTGCATCATCGTCACACTATTAATGATATTATTTTTATCTAATTCCCTGTTAAACCTAAAAAAATTACCAGTGAATTTTCCATTCTGTTTTGGAGTGGTCTTTAAAAATGTTAATAAGTCCCCTTGGAATATTACAACGGGTGCGTTAATAGACGCATACGGTGCATGTAATAAAAAATTAAGTTGTAAAATTGGATCTTTTTTCACAAAAGATTCACTCATCAAATAAATCCCTGTGTTGATCCCTAAAAAAGGCGCTTGATCGATATACTGCCCTTGCGTAACGGCTTCAACAACATTCGGTCCTTTTAATTCAATCGTCTCACCAATTGGTTCACCTGAACCTGGACCAGTACTTTTTATGTTGGTGATGACATAATCTAATTCGATTTCACGATTCTTTTCATTCCAATCGAATCCTGCTATATCGACAAATTGTAAATTTCTTAAAGGTAAGCGATCCCAACAGCCTGTTAAAAGTGGCAACAACAACAGTAAAATGACAACTTTTCTCATCCTTTCGCCACCTTTTCACGTAGAATCGAACCAAACAATAGTGCTGTTGGTATCACGACGATCACGATGAAAGAAAAAACATTGTGAACATCGGAATAACGAAAAATTCGTTGTCTATCAACGAAAAAGCAAGAAATGACGAAGCCTAAACCTGCGATCAGCCAAACCAATAAAGAATGACGATTGATTTCTTTTTTTCGTATATTTGCGACATACCGTGCAGACAAAAATAAGTACGTATAGACGGTTGCCGTTGTGACAGATAACCAAATCGTAATGAAGACGATATCTAAACTTTGCACGACAGGCCACCTGAATTTGCGTAAAATGAACACCATTGGTTCTGTAATGGTATCAATTTGTTTTTCGCTAAAATTATACGTGACGATGACGGTTATCAACACATAAAAGAATGTCGTAATACCGTTTGCCGCAGACATTGCAAAAAATATCTCAATCTTTTTTTTACACTGTACAAATGGAAAAACGTATAAAAGTAATTCGAATCCAGTATACGCCCAAAATGTTGGAACCGAGTCCTTTAAGACTGCCACGATTCCATGTGTGCCAATTGGTAAGAGGTGAAGCCAACTCCCTTTACCCATTCCACTTATGGTGATAATGAACGCACAAATAACGATCATGGTGAGTACGGATTGTGAGACGGTCGAAATACTTCTTAAAGACGATGATGCGGTATAGGCTGCCATCATAAACGAAAAACCGACAAGTACGATCCAAGGTGTTTCATACAACACCCACCGATGAAGGATATCTGCAAAAGTAATCACAACAATGATACAATTCTGTGCGCAAAAAAGGGCAAGCAAAAAGTTTAACATAACACCAATAGGTCTTCCAACAATCTGATAGAGATACTGCTGAAATGTTAATGTAGGATAACGCTTACCAAGTCGATAAATCACAAGTATCACTAATTGTGAAAACACACCTCCAACCAAAACAGACATCCATGCATCATGTCCTGTATGGCGAGATTCGGCGTACGGGATAGACAATACGTGTGCACCAATTTGCGTTGTAATCACAAGGCATATTAGTTGGTTAATTGAAATCTTTTTTAGATGGATCATTGTCAACTACCCCTTTGGATTATTTAGTCTCGTCAGATCTTTTGCGACACTTTCTAATGGCCGTTTTTTTAGACGTTTGATTGGTGCTCTAAATAGGGTATCTTTTATCGCATCTTTGGTAAACCACGCATAAAAATAGGGAATACCAATCGTGTGAATCCGAGCTAAATGTGTTAATAACAAAAAGAAGCTAATCTCTATCCCGATTAATCCAAAAATAGACGCCATCACTAAGAAGGGATAAGTCATGATTCGTGCGACATTACTCATTTCGTATGAAGGAATAATAAATGAACATACACCCGTGAGCGCAGTAACAACGACCATCATATTTGAAATCAGATTCGTTTGAACAACGACTGTCCCAATGACAATTCCACCAACTACTCCAATTGATTGACCGATTGGACTTGGTAGTCGAACGGTTGCTTCGCGTAAGATTTCGAGCGTAACAAGCATGATTAACGCTTCTAAAATCGGAGGTAAAGCAACCAATTGCATGGAACTTTTAAGTGACAAGGCAATTTCAAATGGAATAATCCGTGGATCGAATGTGACGAGCGCTACATACAGTCCTGGTAATGAAACGGCAAAGATGAAACAAAAAACCCGAAGGAAACGAAACGTACTTCCGACGATCCAACCAACCTGATAATCATCTGGTGTTTGAAAAAAGGACCAAAATGAAACCGGAAGGATCACGCTTTCCGGTGACCCATCTGTTAAAATGGCTATTTTCCCATCCATTAGATAAGAACGGATACGGTCTGTCCGTTCAGAAATGAGAAATTTCGGTAAGAGGGAAAATTGTTCATCATTTATTAATTCCTGAACAAAACCAGGTGACTCGACATAATCGATCTCAATACTGGCGATTTTTTTCTCCAATTCCATTAAGACGACTTCGTTCGCCAATGAATGCAGGTATAAAACGGCCACTTTTGTATTCGAACGACGCCCAAGTGTGTAACTTTTTACGATCAAATCTGGTGTTTCCACTAATTTGCGTAACATGTTTACATTTGTATCGATATTTTCATTTAGTGCCTTATGAGAACCACGTAAAACACGTTCATTCATTGGAATGGAAACGGACCGATCACTTGTAAGTTCAGTGTCTAATAAATAACAAATGGTTTCACCATTTTTTTGAACCACCGTTTTTCCTGCGACTAGTGCTTTTAATACGTCTGATAACCATTCAGTTTCTTGATAATTTAGAATGCTGACCGCTTCACGAACACTCGTGTACTGGCTATGAAGCAACGGGCGGATGATGTGTTCTTGCACGACAGATAAGTCAATCATCGTATCTAAGTAGTAAAGACGGTACCACTCTTCACCAACTCGAACATCACTTGTTTTAAAATCGGAGGTATGACGTAACATCTCTCTGAGTTTTTTTTCGTTTAAATCTAGAAGTGATTCTGTTTTCATGAAGAACCTCCTATTCAAAAGTTATGTTTATTTTTCCATTTCTTTTGTTTTCCTTACTAAGTAATGAATGTTAATTTTGGAGAAAAATACCAAATGTTTGTATTGATGTTCTATTTATCATGAACAAATCTTAACTGGGGAAGTTGATAAAACAACAGTAAAGATACAAAAAAAGGAACGAAAAGCAGAAACACTGATGCTTTTCGTTCCTTTTTTATCAATTTGGGCCAGAATACCGAGTTCAAACCTGATCAATGATTGCATGCTATGCTTTCTTCATGGTTGGCTAACGCATGCGTTTGTTGAATAGCACGAATAAAGAGCGCTCTTATGTATTTGTTTTTATCAATTGTTTTAGCGTCCTTCTTATGTTATCTTCTTCAAATGATGGAACTATTGTTGGAGGTATTATACATTTTAGAGCAAGAAATTCTTGTAAATTTATAAAGTCATTTATCAACTGTAACTTAAGTTCTTTAAAAAAATAAACGCCGAACCCATGATTAATGGTGTTGGCGTTTATTTTTAATACTTCATATTTTATGATTTTTCTTTTTTAACCCTTTAAGCTAGTTAAATCGTTTCTTTAAAAATGTATTAATAATATCAGTCTTAAATAATTCATAATCGAACTGAAAAGCTACACCATGCATTTTGAAATTTGGATCTGGCTTTGCACGTAAGTCAACAATACTTTGACCAAACCCATCACCCTGCACCTCTGGAAAAGTCTTAATACCTATACCAGTTAGTGGGATTGATGCTCCTAGAAATACAGGAATCTCTTTTCTTCCAGTAATGTATTTTAAATAATTTATATTCCACATAGCCTTTTCTCTTGTTACATTTCCATAATTAGCAACAATTCCCACCAATTCAATATCATTACGAAATAATATATATAAAATCGTAAAGGCGTCATCAATACCTAAATCTGTAAAAAGGAGAACTTGTTTCATTATATATTTCCTCCTTATATAAAATTGACAAGTTCTTTTAATTTTTTGATTACGCTCTTAAATTTTATGAGAAATATAAATTCATCATTACAAAATAAATACAAATCTGGGGAAATCTTGATAAAAACATCAGATCTGTTATTGCTGGAAATGGCTGATTCGATTTAGTATATATTAGGTCTAGCATTATTAATTTTTGGAGTACACTTTTATGCTTTAAAACACAAAAAAACCACCAAACAGTATGTATTGGTGGAGACGGTGGGAGTCGAACCCACGTCCAAGAATATCGGCACTTAAGCTTCTACGAGCGTAGTCACTGTATTAGAATTTCGCATACCATTTGGCCCAATGACAGGCTTCCTGATAGCTAGTCTGGTTAATCTCTTCCTTTCCCCTCAGACGGTGAGGTCCGGCGTAGCCCACTAATGAGTGAACCCCTCTAAGCTATGCACATGGGCGATACACAGGAGGAGCCTTTAGTGCAATTAAGCAGCTAAAGAGAAATTGTTGTTTTTGCCAGTTATTGGCTTTTGCGTTTTAACGAGGCCGACCCCTCGACTCGCAACTTAAGCTCGAACTACCCCTGTCGAATCCGTAACGTCCCCATATAAAATGCTCCCAGAACTTATTCAGATCTGTTCGCTATGAGTGACTTACGAAGCATAAAGCAAAGGCTTCATAATTTATAAAAACTGCACATCGTGCAATTTGTGTTGCTGATTAACTTACAAACTTATTATAGCATATCCATCTCAAGTTGCAATTAACAATTGTTTCTAAAAGAAAAACAGAATTCCAGCGCTTCAACATTTATCCAATTAGGTTCTTTGACGATCCCTGAATGCACGTTCTACTTCACGTTTTGCTTCTTTTTTCTTTAAATCATCACGCTTATCATATTGCTTCTTACCTTTACCTAATCCAAGTAATAGCTTAGCATAGCCATTTTTTAAATAGATTTTTAAAGGTACTAACGTATAACCGGTTTCCTTTGTATAACCAATTAACTTTACGATTTCTCTATTATGTAGTAGTAATTTTCTAGTTCGTAATGGCTCATGATTATAACGATTTCCCTGTTCATATGGACTAATATGCATATTATGAAGCCATACTTCTCCACCTTGAACTCGTGCAAAGGAATCCTTTAGATTAGCTTTTCCAGCACGTAATGATTTTATTTCAGTACCTTGTAAAACGATACCTGTTTCATACGTTTCTTCAATAAAGTAATCATGATACGCTTTTTTATTTTGAGCAATTACTTTCCCTTCACCTTTTGGCATAAATAACACCTCTCTATCTTTACTTATTTTACCATAATATTACCTAAAATAGTCAATAAAGCAGTGGACAAGATGTCCACTGCCTTTATGATTACTATCGCTTTTTATTACCTTTTGCTACTTTTTCATAAAAAGGTTTGTTCTTTTTGCTCTTGCTTTTGCTTTTCGTTGGATTAAAACGATCATCGCGTTTATTTCTCGATGATTTAGCGCCACGTCCGCTTTCTTTCTCTTCATTTCGTGGTGAACTATCTCCTCGTGGACTATCTCCTCGTCTTCCGCGAGAACGATCACTGCGAGAGCTGTCTCCATTTCGATCTGATGAAGAACCTCTTCCGCGTCCACCTCGTCCTCTACCACCACCAGAGCCACCGCCAAGATTAACCGGTCCTCTACCGCCGCTTCTACGAGGTTTGTTCGACTTCATGCCAACAATTTCAAAATCGATTGCACGTTCTTCTTTATTAACATTAACTACTCGAACAGATACTTCATCACCAATCCTGAATATTTTCCCTGTTCTTTCACCAATCATCGCGTAAGTACGTTCGTCATAGTTATAATAGTCATCTGATAAATCAGCAACTCGAACTAATCCTTCAATTGTATTTGGCAGTTCAATAAACATACCGAAATTTGTTACAGAGCTGATAATCCCTTCATACTCTTCACCAATTTTATCAAGCATGTACTCTGCTTTTTTCAAATCATCAGTTTCTCTTTCTGCTTCAACTGAGCGACGCTCCATATTGGATGCATGTTCGGCGATTGCAGGTAATTTATCATCCCACTCACGTTTTGTCTCACTATCCATTTTTCCTTCGATTAAATATTTACGAATTAATCGATGAACAATTAAATCCGGATATCGACGAATCGGTGATGTGAAATGAGTATAATACTCCGCTGCTAATCCGAAATGGCCAAGATTATCAGCCTCGTATTTCGCTTGTTTCATTGAACGAAGCATAACTGTTGAAATGACTGTCTCTTCTGGTTGCCCATGAACCATATCTAGAACTTGTTGCAACGCTCTCGGGTGAATTTCATTTCCAGCACCTTTTACTGTATAACCAAATGATGCAATAAATTCAAAGAATCGTTGTAACTTTTCTTCTTTTGGATCCTCATGAACACGATACATAAATGGTACATTTAGCCAATGAAAATGCTCAGCAACTGTTTCATTCGCTACTAGCATAAATTCTTCAATTAGTTTTTCTGCAGTTGAGCGCTCACGAATGACGATATCAGTTGGATGACCATCTTCATCAACTAATACTTTTGATTCTTTAAAATCAAAATCGATTGCCCCACGAGTCATACGTCTATTACGTAATATTTTCGCTAACTTAGCCATTTCCTCAAACATTGGGACTAATGGTTCGTAACGTTCACGTAATTCAGCATCTTGCTCATCTAATAGTTTATTTACATCGCTATAGGTCATTCGTTCAGTTGTTTTTATAATACTTTCAAAAATTTCATGCTTAACTACTTCACCTCTTTGGTCAATTTCCATTTCACATGAAAGTGTAAATCGATTTACTTTTGGATTTAATGAACAAATTCCATTGGATAAACGATGCGGAATCATCGGTATAACTCGGTCAACCAAGTAAATACTTGTTCCACGATCGTGTGCTTCTTGATCAATCGGTGAGTTATCCGTCACATAGTATGAGACGTCTGCAATATGTACCCCTAACTTGTAATGACCATTTTCAAGCGCTGTTACTGTAACGGCATCATCTAAGTCCTTTGCATCTGCTCCATCGATCGTTACAATTTGTTCATCACGAAGATCGCGACGAGTACCAATAGCTGATTCATCAATCTCATCCGGTACAGCATTTGCTTGATCCATTACTTCCTTAGGGAATTCCTGAGGTAAATCAAACTTATGAATAACCGATAAAATATCGACACCAGGATCATTTTTATGTCCTAGTACCTGGACTACAATACCCTCTGCATTTTTCCCATTCTCAGGAAACTGAGTAAGTTCTACAACAACTTTATGACCTTCTACAGCACCTTGAGAATTGCTCTTTGTTACAAAAATGTCACTTCCGAATCGTTTATCATCAGGAATAACGAAACCGAAACTTTTCTGAGCTTGGTATGTACCTACCATTTTCGTTTGACCACGCTCAACAATTTTTACAATTGTCCCTTCTCTACGTGCATCACTTTTTTCTTTTGTAATACGAGCTAAAACGATGTCTCCATGTAATGCGCCATTTAAATCTGACGGTGGAATAAAAACATCTTCTGCCCCTGCTTCTTCTGGAATGACAAACGCAAAGCCTTTAGCATGGCCCGTTAATTTACCTCTAACTAAATTAGATTGATCAGGTAAACTATATTTATTATTTCGAGAACGTACAATATAACCCTCATCTTCTAAAATAACGAGCGTTTTTACTACTTCCCGAAAGTCACTTGCATCAGTCAACTCCATAGCCTCTTCTATCCCTTGGATATTTAAAGGCTTATAATGTTCACTTTTCATCAATTCCAATAATTTTTCTTTCCATTGTTGATTCATACTTTCCCTCCTTTTTCTAACTGTTAAAGGGTATTTAGTTTAAGTTTGTCCAGAAAGATTTCATTCTACCATTCCAATTCATTAAGAAATGCTAGCACATCTTCATGTAATATGTCTTTTTCCTGTCCAAGCGTAATAACATGTGTTGAATTTTCGTACCACTTTAATTTTTTCTGATCAGATTGCACTTCATTATAAATAATATTTGCGCTGTCAGTATTAATCATCTCGTCTACAGTAGATTGTACGACAAACGTTGGTGCATATACTGTATCAACATTTTCACGCACTTCCTTAATCAAACCCTGAAGAGCTTTTAATGTATTCATCGGAGTTTTTTTAAACTCTTCCATTTCTACTTCAATTTGTTCAGGAGATTTCCCTTCACGCTTCTTAAACTCTCTTGTGTAAGCTAAAACTCCTTCATACATAATTTCTTCACTTTTTATGTACATTGGCGAACACATTGTGACAATACCGTTCAAAGGAACAGTATAACCTAGCTTTAATGCAAATACTCCTCCTAAAGATAGACCTACCGCTGCAATTTTTTGATGTCCCTTATCCTTTAGTAATTGATAGGCTTCCATTACATCCTTCCACCAGTCCTCTGGTCCAGTATGAACAAGCTCATCTGGTGGTACACCATGTCCTTTATAGTGCGGCGCATGACATGTATATCCTTGCTTTTCTAAAAAACGGCCAAGCATTCGAACATCCGCAGAATGTCCTGTAAATCCATGTAATAATAAAACTGCTCGATCTCCACCTTCAAACGTAAATGGCTTCGGCATTGTTACTCTCATATATACTCACTCCAAAACTTTTCTATCCATTTTTCTTTCGTTACTCTTATATTATCTTTAAATGATTTTGTTTATTTAAATTAATAATCGATATCTTCAATATAAATAATTAATAATAATATTCAACTAATTTTACGTAAAGAAATTGTTCTTTTATTTTACCTTTCAATTGAAGAATTTACCAATAAACAGTTTTTTTAATTAACTAGTTATGATTTAATGAAAGGTGTGGTAATAATAAAGTTGGTCATTTAACCAACAAAAGGAGGATACGTTATGTTTAATAATGTTGAAGAATTTATTACTGAATGGAAAATGGAAGAAGCAAACACAATCAAATTACTAAATGCTATGACAGATGAATCACTAGATCAATCAATTGGTGAAGATTTTAGCTCTTTGGGAGAATTAGCTTGGCATATAACTACAGCAATTAAAGCGATCATTTCACAATCAGGATTACAATTCGAAGCATCTATGAGCAAAGAAGAAATGCCTGCAACTGCGAAAGAAATTACTGAAAAATATGCAGAAGCTAGTAAAGCTATGATTGAAGCAGCTCAAAAAGAATGGAAAGAAAAAGATTTAAATCAAATCATTAACGCTTTTGGATTCCTTGAAATGCCGATCCATGCATTACTTCGCATGGCCATTTCACATCAAACGCATCACCGTGGCCAAATGACGGTACTTATGAGACAAGCAGGATTAGCTATTCCTGGAATGTACGGTCCAAGTAAAGAAGAATGGGCTGCAATGAAAGGTTAATATTTAAGATTTTGTCTACATACTAAAATACAGCCAAAAAACTTGGCTGTATTTTTTATGCCAAATCATTAAGAGTAATTTCTATGAACCTCTGTATTCCTGAGGTTCTATTTATTACGATTTTAGCAAAATAAAAAGCCACCCTTTTAGGTAGCTTGTTTATTACAGTTTAAAATATGTTACAGCAATCGTTAGAATGAAGAATAAAACTGCTACAACAACTGTTATTCTTTGTAAAACTAGTTCAAAACCACGAGCTTTTTGCTTGCCAAACAGTTGCTCAGCACCACCAGATATCGCTCCTGATAGGCCGTTACTTTTACTAGATTGAAGTAAAACTAAAACAATCATAAGTACTGAAACAATAATTAAAAGTACAGATAAAAACGTATGCATTTCTTCACCTCCACAGTAAAGTACTGTTACTTCCTATTCTACTATGAAGAATACTATACTTCAATATGAGAGTACAACACTTATTTAATGAATTAAGATTGTTTCTTCTATCCAAGTTTTTACATCTTGATGAACTTCATCTTTATTTGTTTCATGAAGCATCTCATGACGACCTTCTTCATATAATTTCAGTTTTATATTTGTACATCCAATATCTTTATATTGCTCATAAACCTTCTTTACACCCACACCATTTTGACCGACTGGATCTTTATCTCCAGAAAATATATAAATTGGCAATGAAGTTGGTGTCTTCTTTATTTCCTCTTTACGATGAATAATTCCGATTCCTTTCAACAGTTCGCGATAATAACTTGAAGAACAAATAAATCCACAAAATGGATCTTTTATATAACGATCAATTTCAGCTTCATCTCTTGTTAACCAATCATATTTTGTTTTAGGAAACTTAAAATGATTATTGAAGTTTCCAAAAGTTAAAAAGTCTAAAATTTTACTTCTCTTATTGGCACCAATCAAAAATGCCTCTGCACTTGAAATAAAGACGCCTAATTTTCTAAGTATTCCTGGATCGTATCCGGTTCCAGAAATAATTAGCCCATCGTATAGTCCTCCGTTTAATTGAACTACTCGTCTGCTCAAATAAGATCCCATACTATGTCCAAATAGAATTAAAGGAATATCTTTTATTTCTTTTCTAATCATCTTACTTATAAAAATGATATCTTTAGCAACTTCATCCCAGCCAATTTCTTCACCAAAAAAACCTAAATCATCTTCAATCGCAGCTGTTTTGCCATGACCTCTTTGATCATGAATAAACACTGCAAACTGATTATGAACTAAATATTCAATAAATTTATCATAAGCTCCACCATGCTCTGCCATTCCATGTACAATTTGAATCACAGCAATTGGTTCAGCAGGAATATATTTTCGCAAATAGATTTTTGTTCGATCCTTCGCCGAAATTAATCCTTCCCAATTATTCATTTTTATGCCCCTTCATCTCATATGTTGTAAAAGATACTAATAAGAAAAAACAAGTGAAATAGATTATTTCTAATCGTATGTATTTAAATGTAAATTCATCACCTAATAATCTCCAAAAAACAATTACTATTGAAAGTATAACAATAATAAATGGAAGTAAATATGTTTTTATAGTATACCAAATATAATCTTTTAAGTATGCGAAAAAGTTCATAATTATCCTCCCTACTAATTGCCACTCATATCCATAATTCAATACTAATTTAGATTTCCTTATTCTCCATGCTAATTTTTAACAATTTTTCATCAATTTGATGAACTTTTTATGTCAAAGTTAAGCTATTTTTTTGGATTTTAATTAAACATGTTTTGTTTCGATGTTTGAATTGGGATAAAAACAGAATGAATGGGGGATTCGAAATGAAAAGAGGCATTCAAACAATTTTAAGCATTGTCTTTGCAATTGTAATGCTTGTCTTGTTCGTCATTTTCTTCATGAAAGACGATTCTTATCGGTATCCAATCGCACTAGGTGGCTTCATTAGTGCACTCGTGCCGCTCATATTAGATAAGTTTTTTAAAAATCGATTTACATTTCCGTTTATTCTCTCTTATTTTGCTTTTTTAATAGGGTCCCTATGTCTTGGTTCAATGCTTAGTTTTTATAGTTTAGGCTGGTGGGATACGTTTTTACATTTTCTAAGCGGCACGCTAGTCGCGTTTTTAGCAATTGATTTAATGGGAAAATTGACAACCAAACAGTCTCGGAGTGAAATGTCAGCTGGATTCATTTTTCTATTTGTATTTGCATTTGGAGTATTTTGTGGAGCCTTATGGGAAATTTGGGAATTTAGTAGCGACCTTTTTTTTGGAACAAATACTCAAGGCGGAGGTAATTTTGATACGATGACAGATCTAATCGCAGACTCAATTGGAGCACTCATTATCGCAATTGGATTTGCTAGAAGGTCGAAAAAATAAAAGTATTTTATTGGATAATATGAAACTATTAAATAAAAATTAGTAGTTACAATAAAAAAACCTGATTACTCTAAATGAATAATCAGGTTTCATATTTTATGATTTCACTTCAACTACGACATGTTTCATAATCTTGAACATTGGCACCATAATGATGATCCCAATAACGAATAATAATGCTGAAACTTGATAAATAGAGATTAAAGAAAAATGCTCCTTTAAAATCCCTGCCAAGCTCATAGTAATGACCATAGCTCCCATAAATAATGGTGTTAAAATACCGTTAACCCTACCCACAAACTTTTCATCAGTATTTTTTAAGATGATTGTATTAATACCAATATGCAATGCGGGCATAAATAGTCCGATAAAGAATTCAGCAACAAGCGTTAACCAGAACATCTCCGACCAACCTATTACAAATATTCCAATCGCATTGACCGCCATACCGATTAATAATAAAACATGTGGTGCCAGCTTATTCGATATGACCATTATTAGGCCACCACCTATAATCATAGCGGCCCCATTTGCAGCGAAGATCCATTGTAAATATTCCTTATCTAATCCTAGTCGCTCAGTTACTAAAAAAATAGCTAGTGGATGAATAAGACCTATACCTAATCCTGCTGCTGCAAATACTCCACCTAAATAGACGAGAATTTTTCGAGACCAAACGTATTGGAAGCCTAACTTCATCTCCTCCAATAATGATGTTGTATGTTCTGCCTTTTCTTCTTCTTCATCTTTAGGTAATCTTGTTAATACTAAAGCTGACATAAGAAAAGCAACACCTACAATTCCCATCGAAACATGCATTCCAGCTTGTTGAAATACGAATGTACCTATTACTGGACCTAAAATCATAAAGACTGCCATCATCGTTTGAAATATGGACATACCTGCTTGCATTTGCTCACCTGGTACATGAACTTTAAATAATTTCATATTAGAGGGCTGAGAAAACTGGGACAAGATTGCTGAAACTAATGTAGCAAAAAAGATAAACTTCCAAGTTCCGTATAATAGTGCTAACAGAATTACAAATATCGATACAGCACTCAACAGATCGCACCAAATCATTGTACGCTTTGGTTTCCAACGATCGGCAAAAGTTCCACCGATAAAAGAAAAAATAAAAATCGGCGCAAATTCAGCAACTGAAATCAGTGACACGGCTGTTGCATCACCATTAGTCTTTTCCACGACAAATAATAAGATTGCAAAATTACGAATCCAAATACCAACTTGAATAAACAAACCTGCTGAAAGAATCGTCTGGATAAAAGGATTTTTTAACAAAGAAGCCATTGAAGGATTTGAAGCTGTTGAAGTAGTTTTAGACATTTTTTCCCCTCTCTTATTTCAATTACATTTCTCCGCACAAGAACTAATGTTCGCGTATTCTTATTTTAACATTAGGATTCTTTAATAATCAATCCCAATTATTGCTAATTACAATATTATTTCAACCAAAACATTTTATGCTCAAAAAAAAAGAGAAGGTGACGATCCTTCTCTTTTTAACGTGTCTATAATGGATTATGTTTTTTGTTAATGCACTTAGTTTTGATTAAATTATTTTCTTAAGTTGTAGAAAGATTTTAATCCTTGGTATACTGCGCTTTCGCCTAACTCGTCTTGAATACGTAATAATTGGTTGTATTTAGCAATACGGTCTGTACGAGAAGCAGAACCTGTTTTAATTTGACCAGCATTTGTAGCAACTGCGATATCAGCGATTGTGCTATCTTCAGTTTCACCAGAACGGTGAGAAACTACTGCTGTGTAACCTGCACGTTTAGCCATTTCGATTGCATCGAAAGTTTCAGTTAATGTACCGATTTGGTTAACTTTGATTAGGATTGAGTTAGAGATACCTTTTTCAATACCTTCAGCTAATTTTTTAGTGTTTGTAACGAATAAATCGTCACCTACTAATTGTACTCGGCTACCTAAACGTTCTGTTAATAATTTGTGACCATCCCAGTCATTTTCATCTAAACCATCTTCAATTGAAAGGATTGGGAAATCATTGCAAAGTTGCTCGTAGAAATCAACCATTTCAGCAGAAGATACGCCTGTGCGTCCTTCGCCTGCAAGATCGTATTTACCAGTTTCTTTGTTGTAGAATTCTGAAGAAGCAACGTCCATTCCTAAGAATACTTGCTCTCCAGCTTTATAACCAGATTTATCAATTGCTTCCATGATTACTTCTAAAGCTTCACGGTTTGAACCAAGGTTTGGAGCGAATCCACCTTCATCACCTACAGCTGTGTTTAGACCTTTGTCATGTAATACAGCTTTAAGGTTGTGGAAAATTTCAGTACCCATACGAATTGCTTCTTTAAAGCTATCAGCACCTACAGGTAAGATCATGAATTCTTGGAAGTCTACGTTATTATCAGCATGAGAACCACCGTTGATGATGTTCATCATTGGAACTGGTAATTGTTTCGCATTAAATCCACCAAGGTATTGGTATAATGGTAAACCTAATTCATCAGCTGCAGCACGAGCTACTGCCATAGATACACCTAGGATTGCGTTAGCACCTAATTTACCTTTGTTTTCAGTACCATCTAACTCAATCATACGACGGTCGATTGAAACTTGATCAGTTACTTCGAATCCAACGATTTCTTCAGCTAAAACGTCATTAACGTTAGCAACAGCTTTCTCAACACCTTTACCAAGGTAACGAGATTTGTCTCCATCACGTAATTCAACAGCTTCATATTCACCAGTTGAAGCACCACTTGGTACTAGTGCACGGCCAAAGCCACCATCTTCTGTATAAACTTCTACTTCAACAGTAGGGTTACCACGAGAATCTAATACTTCGCGAGCATAAACATCAATAATCATTGACATAATAAAATCTCTCCTTTTGTTGCGTTATACGCATAATTAATAACTTTTTATATTAACTGTTCACTTATTTAATAAGTGATTTACCAGTCATTTCTTTTGGTAGTTCTACTTTTAATAAATCAAGAACAGTTGGAGCTAAATCACCTAAAATACCATCTTCACGTAACGTAATACCTTCTTCAGTAACAATTACTGGTACAGGGTTCGTCGTGTGAGCTGTCATAGGTTCACCCTCAGGTGTAATTTCTTCATCAGCATTTCCATGGTCAGCAGTAATGATTGCTTTTCCACCTTTAGCTAGAATTGCATCAACTACTTCTCCTAAACATTCATCAACCGCTTCAATTGCTTTAATTGTCGGCTCAAGTTTTCCTGAATGTCCTACCATATCTGGATTTGCAAAGTTTAAGATGATTACATCATGCTTGTCTGCAGCAATTTCTTTTAGTAATGCATCTTTTACTTCATAAGCGCTCATTTCAGGTTGCAAATCGTAGGTTGCAACTTTTGGCGAGTTAATTAAAATACGTTCTTCACCTGGGAATTGTGCTTCACGGCCTCCACTAAAGAAAAATGTAACATGTGGATACTTTTCCGTTTCAGCAATTCGTAATTGTTTCAAATTATTTTGAGCAAGAACTTCACCTAATGTGTTATCCAAATTAGTTGGTTTAAATGCAACATAACCTTGTACTGTTTCACTAAAATGTGTTAAGCAAACGAAATGAACATTTTTCGGGAACTTACTTCCACGATCAAAGTCACGGAAATCATCGTTTGTAAATACATTTGAAATTTGAATTGCACGGTCAGGTCGGAAGTTGTAGAAGATGATTGAATCATCATCACTTATTGTTGCAACTGGAGTACCATCTTCTTTTACCATTACAGAAGGTAAAACGAATTCATCATGGATACCATTCGCATACGAGTCTTCAATTAATTCATACGGACTTGTATAAGTTGGTCCTTCTCCATATACCATTGCACAATAGCATTTTTCTACACGATCCCATCGTTTGTCACGGTCCATGGAATAATAACGGCCAGAAATTGTTGCAAATTCTCCGACACCATATTCTTTAAACTTTGCTTCTGTTTGATCGATATATTTTTTAGCTGTAGTCGGACCAACATCTCGTCCATCAAGGAAAGCATGTAAATATACTTTTTTCATGCCTTCTTCAGCAGCTAATTTTAATAAAGCAAACATGTGGTTAATATGGCTGTGAATACCGCCATCAGACAGTAAACCGAAAATATGTAATGCTTTATCTTTTTCTTTTGCGCTTTTAATTGCATCGGTGAAAGTATCATTTTTTTCGAATTCGCCTTCACGAATTGCCTTATTTACACGCGTTAAGCTTTGATAAACAATTCGTCCAGCTCCGATATTTAAATGACCTACTTCAGAATTACCCATTTGTCCTTCAGGTAAACCTACTTCTTCACCGCTAGCAGTTAATTGCGCATGAGGATATTTATTCCAATATCTATCATAATTTGGTTTCTTCGCTTGTGCAACAGCATTTCCAAATGTTTCATCGCGCAAACCAAATCCATCTAAGATAATTAACGCTACTGGTTGTTTACTCATTACTTAACAGCCTCCAATAATGCAAGGAAAGAAGCTGGTTCTAAACTTGCTCCACCTACTAACGCACCGTCGATATCAGGTTGAGCCATATATTCTTTAATGTTTTCAGGCTTTACACTACCGCCATATTGTACACGTACAGATTCTGCAACAGTTTCGTCATAAAGACTTACTACAACATCACGAACAAATTTACATGAATCTTGAGCATCTTTTTCTGTAGCAGATTTCCCTGTTCCAATTGCCCAGATTGGTTCATATGCAATTACTAAATTCTTTACTTGCTCATCTGTAAGACCTGCAAGATCAGCTGTTAATTGAGTACGAATAACTTCCTCAAATTTACCGCCTTCACGTTCTTCAAGCGTTTCTCCGCAACAAAGAATTGGTGTAAGACCGTGTTCGAAAGCTTTTTTTGTTTTACTATTAATAAACTCATCTGTTTCGCCATAATACTCACGACGTTCAGAATGTCCGATAATCGCATAAGTTACACCTAAATCTTTAAGTGCTACTGGGCTAATTTCTCCAGTATAAGCGCCACTATCTTTATCACTTACATTTTGAGAACCAATTTTTAATTCAGTTCCTTTTGTACCGTATAACATTGGTGCAATAAATAATGCAGGGGCACAAACTGCTGAATCTACTGTTTCAGATGATGGAATGCTATTTTTTACTTCTTCAACAAAAGTCATCGCTTCGTTAAGCGTCTTATTCATTTTCCAGTTACCTGCGATAATTGGTTTACGCATGAGAAACACCTTCCTACAATTGGTAAGATATAACATCTTACTCTATTTCAATTACTAAATATTGTAAAGCTATAAGACTTATTTATCGTTTAATAATGCTACTCCAGGAAGCTCTTTACCTTCCATAAATTCTAATGAAGCACCGCCACCAGTAGAAATATGGCTCATTTTATCTGCTAAGCCGAATTTTTCAGCAGCAGCTGCTGAGTCTCCTCCACCGATAATTGAGTAAGCATCTGAATCTGCTAATGCTTGTGCTACTCCTTTTGTACCTTGTGCAAATTTATCGATTTCAAACACACCCATAGGTCCATTCCAAATGACTAATTTAGAGCTCTTAATTACATCTGCATAAAGAGCAGTTGTTTTTGGACCAATATCAAGAGCTTGCCAATCTGCAGGAATGCTATCAATATCAACTTCCTGAGTATTAGCATCTTCACCGAATTTGTCAGCAATAATTGCATCAATTGGCATATAGAATTTAACGCCTTTAGCTTCTGCTTTTTGTATAAATTCATTTGCTAAATCAATTTTATCTTCTTCTAAAAGAGATTGACCGATTTCATAGCCTTTAGCTTTTAAGAAAGTATAAGCTAGTCCGCCACCAATAATTAAGTTATCTACTTTTTCTAATAAGTTTTCTATTACGCCAATTTTATCTCGAACTTTCGCTCCACCGATAATAGCTGTAAATGGACGCTCTGGATTAGAAAGTGCTTTACCTAAAACATTAATTTCTTTTTCCATTAAGAACCCTGCTACAGCTGGGATATGTTTAGCAATACCAGCAGTTGTAGCATGTGCACGGTGTGCTGCACCAAAAGCATCGTTTACATATACATCAGCTAAAGAAGCAAATTCTTTTGCTAGAGCTTCATCATTTTTCTCTTCGCCTGGGTAGAAACGAACGTTTTCTAATAATAAAACATCGCCTTCGTTCATTTTGCTGATTTCTTCTTGAACTTTAGGTCCGAATGCTTCATCAGCTTTAATAACGTTTTTACCTAATTTTTCACTTAAACGTGTTGCAACTGCATTTAAACGCATGTCTTCATTTACTTGTCCTTTTGGACGTCCTAAGTGAGATGCTAAAATAACTTTTGCTCCGTTTTCTATTAAATACTGAATCGTAGGAAGAGCAGCACGAATACGAGTATCATCTGTAACTTCTCCATTTGCCATTGGTACGTTAAAATCTACACGGCAAAATACGCGTTTTCCTTTTACATCAATGTCATGTAATGACTTTTTGTTCATAGTAGGTGCCTCCAGTATTGTTTTTATTCATCCATTTTCAATCCCACTGGTCGATCCGTCTCATATAAAGTCGTATCTATTCTGTGATATTGTCACCGCAATTTTAACAGATTATGTATATCAATTGGAATTTATTTCTAGAGTATTTTTTAATATTGTGTTGGATTAGTGACAAAAGAGGATTTTTTCAAACAAAAGAGGGGAGGAAAATCCCCTCGCCCTCATATTAATTTTTATTAAAATTATAGACCTTTTGAAGCGATGTGAGCTACTAAGTCAACTACACGAGTTGAGTAACCAGTTTCATTATCGTACCAAGAAAGGATTTTAACCATGTTGCCTTCCATAGTCATTGTAGATAATGCATCGATTGTAGATGAGTTTGTGCAACCGTTATAGTCGATTGATACTAGTGGCTCTTCAGAGTATCCTAAGATACCTTTTAATTCGCCTTCAGAAGCAGCTTTAAATGCAGCATTTACTTCTTCAGCAGTAACTTCAGCATTTAATTCTACTACTAAGTCAACTAAAGATACGTTAGCAGTTGGTACACGTACAGCACCACCGTTTAATTTACCTTTTAATTGAGGTAATACTAATGAAACTGCTTTAGCAGCACCAGTAGTTGTTGGGATCATGCTCATTGCAGCAGCACGTGCACGACGTAAATCTTTGTGTGGTAAATCTAGAATTTGTTGGTCATTTGTGTAAGAGTGAACAGTTGTCATCATACCACGTTTGATACCGAATTTTTCGTCTAATACTTTAGCAAATGGAGCTAAACAGTTAGTTGTACAAGAAGCATTAGAAATTACATTGTGGCTAGCTGCATCGTATTTGTCATCATTTACACCCATTACGATCGTGATATCTTCATTAGAAGCTGGTGCAGAGATGATTACTTTTTTAACTGATCCACCTAAGTGTTTTTCAGCGTCTTTTTTATCTGTGAAACGACCAGTAGATTCTACTACAACTTCTACTCCGTAATCGCTCCAAGGTAAAACTGCTGGGTCACGCTCTGCAATTACTTTAATTTCGCTTCCGTTTACAACGATTGAATCGCCGTTAACTGCTACTTCAGCGTTTACTGAACCGTGAACTGAATCATATTTTAATAAGTGAGCTAAAGTTTTAGCGTCTGTTAAGTCATTAATTGCTACAACCTCTACGTTTGGGTTGTTTAAAGCTGCGCGGAAAACCATACGTCCGATACGTCCAAATCCATTAATACCAATTTTAGTTGCCATTTTTAATTTCCTCCTTTTAATAGGTAGAAGCTTTTTTTATTTTAAAGGGTACATCCTTTAATTAACTCTTTTGCTGCTCCTTCGTCTGTGACGAGGATGTTTACATGACCTTTCTTTAAGAAAGATGCCATTGCTTTTGCTTTAGAAGATCCTCCAGCTACTCCCAGTACATAAGGTATCTTCTCCAATTCATTCAGTTGTAAACCAATTGTTCTTACTCTGTAAACAACTTCACCATTTTCATTAAAGTAATATCCAAATGCCTCTCCTACAGCTTCAGATTCAGTTAAGATTTCTAACTGTTCTGATGAAGACTGTCTTCGTTTTGCCATCGTAAATGCATCTCCAATGCCATGAACGACAATTGAAGAAGATCGAATTAAATTAAGAACCTCTTTTACTCTTGGTTCTTCCATCATTGTTAGATAGGCTTCTTCACTAAGTTCATCTGGCAAGTGAAGTAATCGATAATTACCTTTTGCCATTTCTGCCATTTTTGCACAAATCGTATTTGCTTGATTTCTTACTTCTTCACCTAAACCGCCACGCGCTGGTACAAACAAGGTATTTAGATCTTTAGAGTCATCATTCATCATTTCAGCTACGGCAGCTAGAGTGGAACCACCAGTAACAGCAACAATATTATTTGTTTCTAGCCTTTGGTTTATACAACCAACAGCAGCTCGACCCATCTCCTTTTTTACCCAGTCCAGCTCGTCACTATCGCCTGAAACAACGATTACTTCTTTAAGATTAAATGTTTCCTTAAGCAAGTCTTCGATATTTTTCAAACCGAACAGTTCACGCATTGGTTCTTCTAGGTCTAGAAGTAAGCTTAGTCCTTCATCCGTTAATGTCATGCCAGAAGATGCAACATTAATCAGTCTTTGCTCTTTTAATAAAGCAACTTCTGATCTAAGTACTCTTTCTGTTAACCCTACACTTGCAGACAAGTTTCTACGACCAATCGGTTGCATAATTCGTATATATTGTAGGATTTGAAATCTTTTTTGGATAACAGGTATTAGATCAGGTAATAATTTTTGTTGTAGCTTTAAAACTTGGTTCATTTTCATCTCCTCTTTCACAGAGTATTCACCTGGGTCTTAATGTGTCCCACTATGACATATTATGTCCCACTTGTTTTAAAAAAATTACAGCGTTTTTCAACGTTGTTTTTTTGAACAAGATTTACTCCAGAAGTGAAATAACCCTGCTACATTTACATTGTAACAGGGTCAATCATTTCTTTCAACTGATAACTACCCATTTATGGCATTTAATATGTCAATTTTATGAATTTTTCCGTATGCAACTGTTTCCCCATTCATTTGAATAACAGGGATCATTAGTTGAAATTCCTCTAATAATGCGTCATCAGAATAAATATCAATTTCATTTATTTCGATTTCATATTCAGATTGAACCAAACGAATTGCATCTTTTGCTTCTTCGCATAATCCACAATTCTCTTTTGTAAATAAAGTTAACTTAATCGACATCCCATTCTCCTTTTTAACTAAAGCGCTTTCGTTTTGATGAACCAGGAATTCTAAGTATATCTCTATATTTAGCTACAGTTCTTCTAGAGATTTCCACTCCATGTTTTTCAGCTAATAATTCAACTAGCTTTTGATCTGATAATGGTTTTTCTTTGTTTTCTCCATCTACTAGTTGCTTGATGAATACCTGTACACTCGTTGATGCGAGCTCCTCGCCGTCCACATTTACACCTTGATGGAAGAATTTCTTCATTTCATATAAACCAAATGGTGTCTGTACATATTTGTTTTTACAAGTACGGCTAATTGTCGATTCATGTAATGAAAGTTCTTCCGCTATCTCTTTTAAAGTAAGCGTTTTTAAATTTGCAGGACCCTTTTCAAAAAAAGCAATTTGCTTTCGAAGAATACAATTCATTACAGCTAACATCGTTGATTTTCGTTCTTCCAAACTTTTCATTAACCAGTTAACTTGCGTATTTTTATCCTTTAAATAAGTTGAAACTTCCTTCTCATGTTGACCATTTAAAATTGAAGAGTATTCATTAAGTACTCTTAAACGCGGCATAATTTTATCATTAATCAGTACAACAAATTCGCCGCCTATTTTTTCAACTGTTAAATCAGGAGCTACATAATTTACTTGGTCTTGGAAATAATTTAAACCTGGCCTTGGCTGAAGGGTTAAAATTAAGTCAATTTCTTTTTGTAAATCAGGTAAGCTAATCTTAAGTTTTTTCGCTATTTCTTTCCAGTTTTTATTAACAAACAAATCAAAATAATCTTTAATAACCTGTTTTGCAATAGTTGTATCAACTTCAAGTCCATTTAGTTGAATTAATAAGCACTCTTTAACCGATCTTGCTCCAACTCCTGAGGGTTCAAAACGTTGAAGTGTTTCAATGCAGATTTGTAATTGAACGAAAGAAATATTTAATTCATGTATAAGCTCTTCGTCTGATTCCATCAAAAATCCATTTTTATCTAGGTTATAAATTAAATATTTTATAATTTTATATTCCTCATTATCAATTCTCAACTCATTTAACTGACTAACAAGTTCTTCTTGTAATGTTTCTGTTCTGCGAGTATATAACTCCATTCCTTGTCCGCTGGAAGTAGTTTGTTGTTTGACTTTTGAAGAAGTGTAATCGTTATAAGGAGTTTCGACTTCAATTAAGGGATTTTCTAATGATTGCTCAAATAAAAAATCAGTAAGTTCTTGGGCATTAAATTGAAGCATTGTAATGGCTTGTCGTAGTTCCTGAGTCATTGCAAGTTTCAATGATTGTTTTTGCATTAAATTCATTTCCATACTACTTCACTCCCTTATTACTATTTTACTCGATATTTATCTTTTTCATAGTACTTGACGAATTGTTATACTAATTTAAATATAGTGAAAACGTTTACTTTTTCCTGTATAGTAAAAGTATACAACTCTTTATGATGGGTGGGCCATTATGAACAGAAAAAATCAAATTTATGAAGTTTTTCTTCAAAGTAAGGAGCAAGGTTTTACCGCTAATGAGATTGCTCAAAAGCTTGGTTTAGATAGAGCAAACGTTAGCAGTGATTTAAATAAATTAGCTAAAGAAGAATTATTAATTAAAACAAATTCTAGACCGGTCGTATTTAAACTTCTATCTCATACTTTACAACAAACGAATAAATCTCATATTAAGATAGCAAGTTCAGACTATCAATATGAATATTTCTATGAGGAAAATATTAGTTTAAGACCTGCCATCGAAAAAGCAAGATCAGCTATACTCTATCCACCAAATGGAATGCATACATTAATTCTCGGTGAGACTGGTGTTGGTAAATCTGCTTTTGCAAAAAGAATGCATGATTTCGCAATTCATTCGAATGTTTTAGAAAAGGATTCTCCATTCATTATTTTTAATTGCGCAGACTATGCAAATAATCCACAACTATTATTAGGTCAGCTTTTCGGTGTAAGAAAAGGTGCTTATACAGGTGCAACAGAACAAAAAGGTCTACTTGAAAAAGCAAATAATGGAATATTATTTTTAGATGAGGTTCATCGTCTTACTCCTGAAGGTCAAGAAATGTTATTTACGTTTATTGATTATAAGTTGTATAGAAGACTAGGAGAGACAGAAAACGAACGAACATCGAATGTTTTAATCATTTCAGCAACAACAGAGGATCCCGGATCCACTTTATTATCTACATTTACGCGCCGGATCCCAATGGTCATTACATTACCAGCTCTTCGTGATCGAACATATGAAGAGAGATTGACACTGATTAAACGATTTTTCACGGAAGAAAGTGTTCGTCTAGGAAAAGAGATTGTTGTAAGTGCAAATACTATTCGCTCTTTTCTATTTTATTCGTGTCAAAACAATATCGGACAACTTAAAGCCGACATTCAATTAGCTTGTGCAAAGGCTTACGCAGATTTTATTACACATAAACATGACAAAATACGTATTTATAGCACTGATTTGAACTGGTATGTTAAGGAAGGCTTATTCATTGAAAAAAAAGTAAAGCATGCTGTCACACTGTTAAACGAGCATTTCGAATTTTCACCAACAAAGGGTATTACGAGTAACCAACAATTGGATCCCTCTGCAGATACAATTTATGACCGAATTGATACAAAATACGAAGAACTGAAACAACGTGGCGTTGCTCAGGACGAGTTATCCTTACTAATGGAAAACGATATCGAAAGCTATTTCACGCATTATTTAACTTCTATAAATCGTAAACTATCTAGTAAAGAAAATGTCCAAAAAATAATCAAGCCTGAAATCGTTTCACTAAGTGAAAAAGTACTAAAACTAGCAGAAGAAAAATTAAGTAAGAGATTTAACGAAAAAATCCTTGTTGCACTTAGCCTACATATACAAACGCTATTACAACGTATACAGTCAAACAAGAAAATTTATCATCCAAATATTACGCAAATCAGAGATCAGTATAAAAAAGAGTTTTCCGTTTCAATTGAATGTGTAAAAATGATTGAAGATTTTTCAAATGTTTCAATCCCATTTGATGAAGTAGCATTTATAACGATGTTTTTCGTTTATGGAAACGAAGATTTTAAAGTGCCTAGTTCAAATGTAAAAGTAATAGTTTTAGCTCACGGTAATGGTATTGCTAGAGAGATGGCAAATGTAACAAATGAGCTACTAGAAAACGAGGAAGTTATCGGTATTGATATGCCATTAAGTGAACCACCTCAAGATTTTTTAATTCGTGTAAAAGATTATATTAAATCATTAGGTAAATTAAATGGAATTCTACTTTGCATCGATATGGGGTCACTATCATATATCGGTGACATAATTGAAGCTGAATTTTCAATTCCTGTACGAGTGATTCAAATGGTAAGTACTGCACATGTAATCGAAGCTTCTAGAAAAGCGACACTAGGTTATAACTTAGACGAGCTTTATCAGGACGTGCGAAACTTAACTACTTTCTTCATCAATTCTCATGCGAATAAAACGAAACAACCTGAATTTAATCGTTCTGTCATTTTAACTGCATGTCTGACTGGTCAGGGAAGTGCAATAGCCATTAAAAATATACTAGCGAATAACTTGGTCTATGATAAAGAGATGCTAGAAATCGTACCAATTAGCCTTTTAAATAAAGATGAATTACAAAAAATGTTAAATGATATATCTAAAGAACGAAGTATCGTTTGTATTGTTTCAAATTTTGATATAAATGTTCCATTTAATACGTTTCATTTACAGGATGTATTAAATATGAAGGCTACAAAGACAATACAAGAATTGATCACTTATGAAGAAACGTATTTAAAAATGGCTGAAACATTACAAGAGACTATTTCTTTAAAGGATGCTAAAAAAGTAATTAGTGTGATTAGACGTGCCTTAAATGATATACAAGTCCAAACAGATACATTTTTCAAAAATGAGGATCTAATGGGAATTGTTATTCATATGAGTTGCATGATCGACCGAATTCAAAACTCACAACCTCTAATCCCATTTAAAGATAAAGAAGATAAAATAAATAGTGACTATATGCTATATTTAAAAATTAAAAAAATAATGCAACAAATTGAGGATGCTTGTGACATTATCATACCTGATGATGAAATATGTTACTTAATGGAATTTTATTCTAGAAATGAAATTAGCAGATTAGATGAAGAATTTTATATAAAATAAGAAAAAAGCCAGTTACTTCGATGAAGGAACTGGCTTTTGGCTTTTTACACTATATTAATACTTTACTAACTCTACTCCCTTAGGAAGTTTTGAGTTCGTTAAGATATCTAGTTCTGTTAATCTCTCAAAGCAATAAGATGTACCATTTTTTAAATAATTATCTATTAATGCAGGATGTACCATTACCTCTACTGACTCAATACGATTATTTATTCTGTCTTCTATTGTCTCAAAATAGTTTATAGGAATATCACTACCATAAAAATCGGTTAATAATTGATCCGTAAAAGGTGTGATTCCGTCTATTTGACTCTTTGGAGAAATTCGGACTGGAAGATTATACTTTTGCGATAACTTTGCAATTACTGGGTGTAGAATTGGAGTCATGTGTACATGGTGATGACTATCTAGATGTGAAGGATTCAATCCATAAGAAAGAAACTTTTGAATTTGAGCATCCCATTCCTTTTCAACTTCTTCAACATTTATAACTGGATTGTCATACCAATAGCTATTTTTAAGGAAATCCCCATTTTGATCTACAATTGTTTGTAGACCTGTTAATAATGGTTTGCCCGCAGTTAATACAAGATGTACACCTAATCCTAATGTAGGATGTAATTTTGCTAATTCAATTCCATGCTCCACAGCATACATATTCATCATCATAGTCGCGGAGTTCACTATTCCATTTAAATGTGCTTCAATAATGCCATAATTTACACCTTTTGAATACCCGAAATCATCTGCATTTACAATAAGCTTTGTCATCATTCATTCCCCTTTTTTTAGTATGATAAAAAGGGATGCACTCTTTCATTCGAGCTACATCCCTCTTTTTAATCGTTAATTTGCTGCCACTTTTTCGTTTTTGAAGAATTGAGGTAAATGCTCTTTGTGAGCCTCTAACATTTCATCTAGAATTTGTTTTGCTAAATGATCAGATCCAACTAGTGGGTTAATGCACATTGCAAGTAATGCTGTTTTATAATCACCAGTTACGCCAGCTTCTGCAGCAACACGTTCGAATGATTTAATTTGTTGAACTAAACCGCGTACTGCAACCGGCAAATCACCCATTGTAAGTGGTTTTGGACCATCTTTTGTAATAACGGCACTTACTTCAACAGCACAATCATCTGGAATTGATGCAATAGCACCATTATTCATTGTGTTAACAGGTTGGATATCACCTTTATTGTTATATAGAGATGAAATTAATCGGCATGCAGCATCACTATAATAAGCTCCACCGCGTTTTTCTAATTGTGGTGGCTTAATATTTAAATTAGGATCTTTATATAATTCAAATAATGATTCTTCTAATTTTTTTACAACTTCAGCACGCGTACCATCTTTTTTCGCTGCTTCAAGCTCTTCCTCTAGCATTACTTTCGTTTGATAGTAGTAGCGATGATACGGACATGGAATCGCTCCAAGTGCTTCTATAAAATCAGGATTCCAATCCATTGCCTTAATATTTTGCATCGTCATACTTTCAGCAGGGCGTGCAAACTCACTTACAACACGACTTGTTACATCTTCTCCATCTAATAATACTTTCGTTCCATAAACCATATGATTTAATCCCATAAAATCAATATGCACACGCTCAGCTTCTACCCCTAGACCTTTTGCAATGTTCATGTGAATATGAATTGGTACATTACATAAACCAACTACTTTACGGAAATTTGTGTATCTTAAAATCGCTTCTGTTAAAATCCCCGTAGGATTCGTAAAGTTTACGAGCCAAGCATTTGGACAAAGCTCTTCAATATCCTTAACGATATCTAAAATAACCGGTATTGTACGAAGTGCTTTAAACAGACCACCTGGACCATTTGTTTCTTGACCAATTACCCCATATTTTAAAGGAATACGCTCATCCTTCATACGAGCTTCAAGTAAGCCTACACGAAATTGTGTCGTAACAAAATCAGCATCTTTAAGAGCAGCACGTCGATCAAGTGTTAAATGAATTTCCATTGGTACTCCTGCTTTTTCTACCATTCTTTTCGCAAGGTTTCCAACGATTTCAAGTTTCTCTCTACCTTCTTCAATGTCCACTAACCATAACTCTCTTACAGGTAGTTCATCATAACGTTTAATAAATCCTTCAACTAATTCTGGAGTATAACTTGAACCGCCACCAATTGTTGCTATTTTAATACCGTTTCTCATTTTCTTCACTCCTTCTATATGATAGGAGAAAAGTAGCCCGGTCATTCTAGAAAACTACTTTTCTATTTTCTCTTATTTATTTAATTTTTCATGTAGGAAAATTATTTCTGTTACTAAGTCTCTCATCGTTAATGCATTCATTAAATGATCTTGAGCATGAATTAATAAGATACTTAATTCAACATTCTCTCCACGTGCTTCACCTTGAATTAACGAAGTTTGTGCCTGATGCGCAAGATTTAATTCTTTCTTTGCTTCTTCAATCTTACTATTTGCTTCTTCTAAATTACCCGCTCGAGCAGCCTGCATACCTTCCATTAAAGAGCTTTTTGCGTTTCCTGCATGTAAGATTAATTGGAATGCTGTTTGCTCAATTGTCGTTAAAGTACTCATTTCGTATCCTCCTCAAACTACATTACATTGCAGCACTTTGATTATTTGCTGCTTCTCTCATTTTTTTAGATTCCATTCGTCTTTGTAATGCAACGAAAGGTAAATAGATGACCACTGAGATCACTAAGTTAAATGCTGCTAAGGCTGCACCTGTCCAATGTCCTCCTGTAATCAACCACCCACCTAAAATTGGTGGTGTTACCCATGGAATATTCGTAGTTACTGGGTGAACCATGCCTAAAGAAATCGCTAAATATGAAATAACTGTTAAGATAATTGGTGTACCAATGAATGGAATTAACCACATTGGATTTAACACGATTGGTAATCCGAAAAGAACTGGTTCATTAATTTGGAATAAACCTGGTGCCCCACCTAATCCAATCATTTGTTTATTACGTTTTCGATTAATTAATATCATTGAAATGATTAACCCTAACGTAGCACCTGATCCACCTAAGAATACAAATGCATCAAAGAACTGGCCCGCCATTACATTGTATTCACTCCACTTTGTAACACCTTTTGCTGCTAAATCAATATTTTCATTTCCTAAAGCTGTAAATAATGGTGTCGTAATTCCACCTAGTATATTTGGTCCATGTAAGCCAAGCATCCAGAAGAAATGAATAAAGAATGCTATACCGATTGCAAACGGTAAAGAGTCTGCAGCATTCGTTAATGGCTTAACAAGCACTGAGCTTAACCAATCATTAAAATATACTCCATCCGATAAATATAATCTGAATAGTAATCCAACAATCGCGATCACAAAGATTGTTAGCATACCAGGTAATAGCTTTGCAAATGCTTTGGAAACTGCTGGTGGTACACCATCTGGTAATTTAATAGCTAATTGCTTTATTCTTGATAAGCGAACAAAAATTTCTGTTGCAATAATGGCAACGATTATTCCGGTAAAAAGTGCAGTTGAATTAGTATAAGTAGAGTTCACTAATCCCCAAACACTACCAGTAGCTGTTTTTCCATTTTCTAATGTAACCGTTACAGTGTTTAATGATTGTGGCACTAGTACAAAATATGACGCTAATGCAACAAGCATTGCTTCGAATCCTTCATCACCATAAGAACGTGCCAATTTATAAGCAATCCCTACAACTGCAAAAACAGTCATAAATGCGAATGTTCCCCACCAAATGTCTCCACCTAATGTCTTCCAGTTCACTCCAAAAAGAGCTTCCATTATTTTGTCGTAACCTTTGATCGCTCCACCTAAATTATTAAATAAAACTGCAAATGAACCGACCATTGTAATGGCAATCATCCCGATTAACGCATCGCGTATTGCTAATAAATGACGTTGGTTACCGAACTTTGCTGCAGCTGGCATTATATATCTATCTACAAAACTCATCATTTTTTAAGACTCCCTTTTGGTTTAAATGTATGCAACGTACATGACTATTTTTTTAAACTAAGTGCTAATTCTAAAACAGCTTCACCATTCATAAGTCCATAATGTACTGGATTGATTACATCAACTGGTATCCCTTTTGGCTCGGCAACTTTTTTCATTTCAGCAGCTAAATAACGTACTTGTGGACCTAATAAAAGAACATCTGCTTTATCTAAGTTTTCTTTTGCAGCATCACCCGAAACTGCCCAAATTTTCACTTCAATCCCCTTTGCTTTTGCTGCATCCTCCATTTTAGTTACTAGTAAACTAGTAGACATTCCTGCTGAACAAGCTAATAAAATATTCATTGTTATTCCTCCAGTTTTAGATTTAGTGTAGCGCTTACAGATTTGTTTAAAAGTAAGAAACAGTTCCTAGTAGCATCTACAAATTAAATTATTTTGTACACTCTTTATATAGCAAATGGCGTGCCAACTTTTTCTGACATTCTCAAAAATATGTAATTTACACAATGAAACCTTGTCCTATAAGGACTCATCGTCATAAAATCTTTTTTTCTTCTTTAAAAGGAAAGTAGCTTAAAACAGCTAGTGTGTTAAATCTAGTTTGTTAAACTTCTGAAATTGTTTTAGTGTGTTATTACCCTGTTAGTGTGTCATGATTTAAGTACACTAAATTATAGTGTTTTAAAACACTTTTCGATTCTTACTTAAATTATACAATTTGTTCTATGTAATCTATGAAAAAAAGTGATGTAGAATTAGTCTACACCACTTTTTTTAGCAATTATTAAAGTGAAATTTTCTCATGTAAATAAATAATTTCTTCTACTAAATCTCTTGTTGTTAAAGTGTTCATTAAATGATCCTGTGCATGTACTAAAAGAATATTAATTTTGTATTGTTGCCCTCCTGCTTCACTTTGTATAAGTGAAGTTTGTGAATGATGAGCCAGCCTAAGTTCGGCATTTGCCTCGTTTACTTTTCTACGAGCTTCCTCGAACTCTCCATCACGAGCTTTATACATTGCTTCCATTAATAAACTCTTAGCATTACCGGAATGTAATATAAGCTGAAATGCAATTTGTTCATTATTTGTGTCGGTAGGCATTTGCACTCTTCTCCTTCACATCTATTATACATTTAATGAATTACTACTGGTCGTTGTTTCAGTTGACTTTCTAGCTTCCATTCTTTCTGCTACTACAACGAATGGTAAGTAAATAACGATTGAAATCACTACGTTAACAAGGGCTAAAACTGCACCGCTCCAGTGACCACCTGTTGCTAAATAGCCACCTATAACTGGTGGAGTTACCCAAGGGATTGTAGAAACAACTGGGAAAACAATATGTGATTGAACAGCTAAATAAGAAATAATGGTTAAAATAATTGGAGTACAGATAAATGGTATTAACCAGACTGGGTTTAACACGATTGGTAAACCGAAAATAATAGGTTCATTAATATTAAATAATCCTGGTGGTGTTCCTAAAGCAATCATCTGTTTATGACGTTTACGGTTAACTAAGAACATTGCTACAAGCAAACCGATTGTAGTACCTGATCCACCCATATATACGAATGCATCTAAGAATGGCCCTGCTAAGACTGAATACTTATCTAGATCTGTCACACCTTTTGCATATAAATCGATGTTATGGTTACCTAGAGTTGTTAATAAAGGAGTTGTAATCCCCCCTAAAATATTTGGACCATGTAATCCAAGTGCCCAGAAGAAATGTACAAAGAATGCAATCGCAACTGCAAATCCTAATGAATCGGCTGCATCAGTTAACGGTTTTACAAGAACTGAATTTAACCACTCATTAAAGAATACGCCGTTTGAAATGTATAATCTGAACAATAAGCCAATTAATGCAACGATAAAGATTGTTAACATACCAGGTAACAACTTTGCAAATGCTTTTGATACTGCAGGTGGAACGCCATCTGGTAATTTAATAACTAATTGTTTCACTCTACCTAAACGTACAAAAATTTCAGTCGCAACAATCGCAACGATAATTCCTGTAAATAAAGCCGTTGAGTTTAATGAATTCCAACTAATAAATCCCCAAGTTCCACCTGTAGCTGTCTTACCACCATTTAACGTAACAGAAACTGCAGCTAATGATTGTGGAACAAGTACAAAGTAACACGCTAATGCAACAAGCATTGCTTCAAAACCTTCATCACCATAAGAACGAGCTAATCTATGCGCAATCCCTACTACGGCAAATACTGTCATAAATGCAAATGTTCCCCACCAAATATCACTGCCTAGTGTTTTCCAGTTTGCACCAAAGACTGTTTCCATCATTTTATCGTAGCCGTGGATTGCTCCACCTAAGTTATTAATAAGTACAGCAAAAGCTCCAATCATCGTAATGGCAATCATTCCAATTAACGCATCACGGATCGCTAACAAATGACGTTGATTACCAAACTTCGCTGCGGCAGGCATTATATACTTCTCAGCAAAATGCATCATTCAAATACACCTTCTTTTCTCTCTAGATTTTTAATTCCCCGTTTTATTTTTTCAAATTTAAAGCCATTTCTAGTACAGCTTCACCATTCATCAATCCATAATGCACCGGATTAATCGTATCTACTGGTATCCCTTTAGGCTCAGCTAGTTTCTTCATTTCTGAGACTAGATAACGAACCTGAGGACCAAGAAGTAATACATCCGCTTTGACTAAATTATCTTTTGCCTCATCACCAGCAACAGCCCATATTGTTGCCTCAATTCCTTTTGCCTTAGCTGCTTGTTCCATTTTTGTAACAAGTAGACTAGTCGACATTCCTGCAGAACATACCAATAAGATCTTCATCCTACACCTCCTCAATTTTTCTCGTCGGTGAAACGCTTACATTTTTACAAATAATGACAAAAGAATTACGCGTTACAAGGACAAGTTGTGTTATCAATTTAAATATTGCAAATTCTGTGCCAATATTCAAAAAAATCTATTTATTTAAAATCACAACAAAAAAACCTTGATAAATCAAGGTTTTCAAAACGTAACATTTATTCAAAATATTAGTGTTTTATATGTGTGTACACACAATTGGTACTGTGTTTACAATTAATCAATAGTGTGTTGTTAAATACCCAAAATAGGATATCTCCTAAGCTGAAGTGTGTCATTTAATAACACATTAATATTAATCTTCAACTGTTAAATGAGTTTTACAAAATTCGAATACTTCTTTTTCTTCATCTTCTTCCAAATCAAAATCTAAATACTGATTTGACTCAGCTTCATACAAGTCATATTTTATTAATTTCGACTCGTCGCCTTTTACTCCAAAAAGCGCTTTTATGTATATACCTTTTTCATTATATAATTCATCATCCTCTGGTACATTGATATAAAGTATAAACTCATATCGATCCCCTTCAATGATACCAAATGGATCTTTTATTTCTTCTACAGTGTATTCTGTAATCGTTAACACAAAAACATTCCCTTCAATTATAATATGTACTATTATACACAAAGAAATGAACAAAAAGAAAGACGCCTGCCGCAGCAGACGTCTTGATGCGTTTGAGGCGAGAGACCGGGCGGCCACATCCGCGCGTTTAGCTTGCGCATATCTCTCGTCTTACTCAAATTAGCTCATCGCAAAGAGTAATATATCATATATTTAAGAAAAAGGATAGAGGAAAAAAATAGAAGGAGTAAAAAGATCAGATAAATTTTATATTTATAAAATTTATCTGATCTTTTTTTAGTAAATATTTTAAACAGTCTTCAGTTTAGATATAGAATTTAATGATTTTTAAGTCGATGCAGTATTTTTTCTTTTTAGATGTTGAGTACAGTTTATAGGTTTCATTAAATTTTAATTCTCTTTCTATTTCATCTTTATTGATTTGAGCCATTTCTTCAAGAAACCAAGAATTCATATCCATTTGAATGACCTCCCTTTATTTACTTTAAATATATGATTTTAAGTTAAGGGAACCCATTCTTCATTGGATGGAGTTTTAGTACATCTTTAGTTGTAGGGTAAAGATAGGATTTTGTACTGAGATTCAGTGGTTAACGGAGGAAAAATAAAAACCGAGTGATAAATCTGTGAATTTACAGATTTTATCACTCGGTTTATTCTTTTAGCGCGCTCGACAGGATTCGAACCTGCGACACACGGTACCGGAAACCGATGCTCTATCCACTGAGCTACGAACGCATTTTAATATATGGGTAAATAAGTATACCTTATCTGTCGCCCCAATC